>CADAZW010000067.1:0-7177 GCA_902792555.1 uncultured Bacteroidales bacterium
ATGTGGCGTACGGTGCCGGAGTAGTCAATGACAGCATCGTCAACTTCGCCAAGGACGTTAAGGATTTCTCCAACCTGGCAGCAAATTTCGGAAAGAAATGATGAACAACGAATTATCGCAACCTATGGCTCAAAACAAAAACCGCATATGAAGAACGTTCTCTTGCTCACGATATTGCTGCTCTGCTGGCACAGCACCTCCGTATGGGCTGACGGCGAGCAGCGCAACCATGAGGAGGGCACCCGCTGGGTGGACCCGGTGGAGTTCTACGAGATGCAGGACATCGACCGCACCGACTTCCAGCGCGACTACGACCAGGGCGACATCGACTTCTGTAAGGTCGTGAAGGACAAAGGGCTGAAAGTCTATGGCCTCAGACTGAAGCCCATAGCCGGTGCCTTCATGGTGGAGAAGTTCCTGCCCATGATGATGCCGCCAGGAGCCACGTGTGACCTGAACTACCAAGACCTCTATGGAATCCGGGGTGTGCCCCTCCATGAGGCTGGGTTCTGCGTATATGTTGACGAGAGTGCGAGCGGCTCCTTTTCCTACGAAAGCACTAGCACCCTTGACTATCATGAAGAGCAGCGTGCCGAAACAGAAAACAGCACGGTAACCATTGACATCAAAAACCTCCAGCTTGTGCCCACAGACAAAGGCCTGGGCTTCTCGTATGCCCTGAAAGCCAAGATGTCCGGATTTAACACTAGGACAAGCCGGAGCGGAAAAATCAGGAAAGAACCTCTATTCTCAAAATTCAATAAGGATGAAGGCGTTAGCGAAGGCTTAGGACATTTTATATACTACAAAGGTTCCGGAAACTTGCTGGTCATTCTTTCTGCCCCCCACCGCACAAGAGGTGGCGGCAGTGAGCAGGCCGCTGCCAGTCGCCCATGGATGCGAGTCTATTTCATCGTTGAGGAGATACTGGTGGAGGACGATGGCTCCGGCCCCATTCTCAGCGAGGAGGACCGCCAGGAACTGGTAAATTATCTTGACGGCCTCACCGCATGGCTCTCAGGCGAGGGCGACCCGTTTGGATTCGGAGAGCACACCGATGCCAACACCTCGGCGGTGATTGGCGCCATCGGCACGGTGGCATCCATACTACTCGGCAACGGACTGGCTGGCATGCTGGGCGGCGGAGCAGGCAGCCTGGTGGACACACTCGTCAACAGTGCCACCGGCGGAGCTAATCCCCTGCCGGGCTCCGACGCACCCGACCTGACAAAGATGGAAGGACTGAAGGGACGCAAGCCAGAAGACGAAAACGATAACGATAACGAAAACGAGCCCCCACCGCCACCCGAAGAGAAGTTGGACTTCCTCGACAGATACACCAGGGTGGACTCCGACGGCGACTTCTGGGTGCGCGACCCCGTCACCGGCAAAGAGACTCTCTACACCAACAACGGCGACGGCACCTACCGCAACTTCAACACCGACCAGGACTGGAGACCCGAAGAAATCAACGAGCATCTGCGCTACCGCGACGAGAACTCCGGCCCGCTGAAGCAGGACGCCGAGACGGCTGCACGCAATGCCGCAGAGCAGCATGCCCAGTGGGAGAAGGAGTCGAAGGAACTCTCGCAGGAAGGCAAAGACTACCTGAATTGGAAGCATGAGCAGGAAGCCGCCGAGAAGAAGCAGGCAGAGATTGAGAGGCTGGCAAGAAAGTATGGCGTGCCGCCTACCGAGAAAGCTGTGACGAATGCTATCAAGTATGAGATGGCCATCAACCAGATAGACGCCGACACATACAATGACCTCGCCAACCAATACGACGAGGGCATCCACAAACTGGAGGTCATCGACAAGACCTGCGAGATAGGCGTCAACGTGATGGCCACATGTGTGCCCGGCGGTGAGGCCGTGAAGGATGCCTACACCTTCGCCAAGGCTACGCTGGTGGCAGCCAGCGAGGCTGTCAACGAAGGCAAGTCGCTCGGCGAGGGCTTGGCGCACGTAGCCGTCGGCATGGGCAACGGCGCACTCGGCGTCATCCAGAACCAGGCCGGCAACCTGGCCGGCGAGGGGAAGTATGCCTGGGTCAAGGAGCTGGGCATAAACGTGGCCACCGAAGACCTCAAGGAGGGCATGAACGCATACTACCAGACGGGCGACCTGGCCAAAGCCCGCGATGCCATGCTCAATGCCACCGGCAAGAAGACCGCCGAGTTCGGAGTAGGCAAACTCATCAGCTACGGCACAGACAAGCTCAAGGATTCGGCCACAAAAGCATTGGCTGGCGGAGAGAGCAAGATGAGCCAAGATATGGCAAAGAAGGTTGACTACTGGTTCAACAAGACTCACACCGGCCACATCGGCTCCCGCGCTGAGATGTTTAAGGCAAAGGTAAGCACCGACGGCAAGCTCTCCTTCGGCAAGGGCGCCGGTTTCAGCGTCTTCTACGGCACTGTCGATACTGGCAAACTGACCGAAGGCGTCATCAATGAGACGCTCAACCAGACCGGCGCCCACGACTGGGCAGGCAACCTGGTGCAGGGAGCCAACGACCTGGGTGTGGAGGCTGCCGCTAATGTGGCGTACGGTGCCGGAGTAGTCAATGACAGCATCGTCAACTTCGCCAAGGACGTTAAGGATTTCTCCAACCTGGCAGCAAATTTCGGAAAGAAATTTTAATTCTTAAATTCTTCTTCAATCCTTCAATTCTTAAAATCTTCAATTCTAAAAATATGGAACAAAACAATCAACCCAAGCCAACAGGGCGTGGCCCTGTCAACGGACACTACCGAACGTTTTCGCATGCCCTGGCCATTGCCATGCAGAAGTGCTTCGTGTGGCGCGAAACAGAAAACGGTACCCCTTACACGGCTAAGGAACTGCTGGCTTTTGCCCAGACACAAGAAACAGAGCATCCCCTGCAGCCGGAGCAATATTATATGGTTTCGCGCGAGGGAGCCATCGGCCTCAGCCCGGGACTGGAGTGGATGACCACATGGATGTTCATACCCATGGAACCGTGCAAGGAGCGCGACTTTGCCTTCCGCAACATGATGGAGGAGCTCCACACAGAGCAGGAGGTGGAGAAAGCCATTGAGAAAGCTGTAACAGAGGGACTGGCACGCGAGAAGGCCGCCAAGCAGCAAGCCGCAGCCCAACCCACTCCTAACTCCACACTCTTCTGCCCCTTCTGCGGCTCCAAGCTTCCCGACGGGAGCAAATTCTGTTCTAACTGTGGTAATAACCTGGAAAATATTTAAGTCATGGAAAAAGAAAGAATAGGCGTAGGCCAGTATCTGAAGAATGCGCTGAAGCAGGGACTGCAAATCTTTAAGCACCCTATGAAACTGCTGCCCACACTGGTGATTGGTGCCGTGTGGATTGTGCTGGGATATCTGTCTGCCGCAATGCAGCCGTTCCCCATGCCGCTGAAGATTGCCAGCTTCCTGTCCTATGCTGAGGGCGGACTGTTTGGCGGTGTGTTCGGCGCCGTCGGCGGCATCGTAGGCAAGGTGGTGATGGCTGTGTTCATCAACAGCCTCATCCTGCCGCTGTTTGAGAAGAAATGGCCCCTTGTGGGCGTGGCCGGCGGCATTAAGGGCATGTTTACCAGCATGTCGAAGGACACGGCACGCGGCATTGCCCCACTCCTGAAGGGCATAGGACTGGCGCTGCTTCTCTACATGTTTATGAACATCAACGAGGGCAAGCAAAACTCCATGATCGGCGTGGTGGCCCTAGTTCTCTTGCTGCAGAATATCGGCAACCAGGGCGGTTTCCTCTTCGGTCTGCTCTTCAGCATTGCCAACTCGATGTCGAAGGGCAAGGTGCCCAGATACATAAGCATCACACGCTTCCTCACCGGCATGACGCTGGGATTCACCCTTGGCGTGGGCCTCAGCATAGCCGGCAAGCACTGGTGCCTGCTCGGCGGAGTCGGCTTCCTGCTCATAGGCATTATCTTCGGCCTCATCTTCCGCCCGAAGAAAGAACCCGCTCCCGCACCTGCTCCTGCGCCAACCCAAGCATAGCATCCCATGAAAAAGATTATTTCCTTACTCCTCTTCACGTTGCTCCTCATCCCGACAGTCGCCTCTGCCCAGCGCAAGGACGGCCATTGGGTTAACCCTGTGGAGTACTTCAAACTCAAGGGAAAAGGCAATCTCAAAGGCGCCGCCCTCTTCGATCTCATGTGGGAGACCAAGGAGCGCTATATCGTGGGAATGAAATGCACCATCTCCAATTTCACCACGGTGGGCGACGACCCCGTTGACTCCAAGCTGCCAGTCACCAAGACGTCCTTCTACCTTTATATTAATGAAAACGGCGTCATCGCTGCCACCTCCGACTGGACCTCCCTCCCCAACGGCAAACTGCTCGGCGTCTATAAGATAGGAGCCACCGATGTGCGCTTCTCTTTCGATGAGAAGTCCCACCATTATTCCTTCTTCTATTACCCTGAAGGCTCTTACGACTTTGCCGGCACCGCACAGCTGTCCTCCGAACACAGCGAGGCGCTCGACATCAGGGAGATGGCCATGTTCTACTCCGAGACCAAAGGACTCATAGGCTATTTCGAGAATGCCTACATGATTAACGACGACTGGGAAGAAGATGCTAACGGCAATGTCATCGACATCGCCCATAAGAACGAATACTACCTCCAGTTTACCATCGACGAGGTGCTCCTTGACGGCACCGACACTCCCCTCACCGAGAGCGAACGGCAGTCCCTCATCGACGCCATGGATGACCTCACCGACTGGCTCCTGGGCAAGGGCGACCCGCTCGGACTGGGCGAACATACCGATGCCACTGAGTCTGCCGTCGTGGAGGTCATCGGTGCTATCGGCGCCATTCTGCTCAGCAACGGTGCTGCTGCTATAGGTGGCGGCGCAGGAGGCGCAGCACTCGGAGCTGCAGGAGGAGCAGGAGGAGGCGCTCCGGCAGGCTCGCCCGACATGCCTAAGCTCGAGGGCACCAATCCCAAGAAAAAGGAAGAAGACGAAACTCCTCCCGAAGACAACGAGCCGGAACCCCCGACTCCCTACTTCGACCAGATGACGAGGCAGAATGCCGACGGCACCCTCACCGCCACTGACCCCATCACTGGCAAGCCGCTCACCTACTACCCCACCCCCGACGGCAAGTGGGAGAGCGAGATGGGCACTATCTACGACAAGCAAGACCTCAACGAAAACCTCCGCTACCGCGCTGAAAACGCAGGTGTCCTCAAGCAAGATGCCGACCAGGCAGCCAAGAACGTTGCCGAGCAACACGCCGCATGGGAAGCGCAGAACCAGCGCGACCTGGAGCGAGGCTACAGCGACCAGATGAAGGAATACCGCGACTGGAAAGAACAACAGGATGCGGAGCTCAAGAAGCAGGAAAAGCTCGACCATCTCTCATGCAAGTACGGCGTTCCTCCTACCGAGAAAGCCATCAAGGATGCCATCAAGTTCGAGCAGACCATGGCTCAGCTGGACCACGACATGCACATGTCCGAGTCCGAGGCATACGACGAGTCCATCAACTACTTGGAGAAAGTAGATAAACGCGCCGAGATAGCCGTCAATGTCTTGTCAGGCTGCGTGCCGGGCGGCGGAGCCGTCAAGAATGCCTATACCTTTGCCAAAGCCACCCTGGTAGCGGGCAGCGAAGCTGTCGCGCAGGGCATGGATGCCGGCGAAGGAGTAGCCCACGTCCTTGTAGGCATGGGCAACGGCGCCCTCGGTGTCATCCAGAATGAGGCAGGCAACCTTACCGAAGGAGCCAACTATGCCACCCTTAAGGAATGGGGCATCAATGTCCTCACCGAAGACCTCAAGGAAGGCATGAACGCCGTCTATCAAGGCAAAGGCATCGACGAGATAGGACGAACCCTCGTCAACACCACAGGCAAGAAGACCGCAGAGTTCGGCGTGGGCAAACTCATCAGCAAGGGATTCAACAAACTCAAGGAAACCGCCACCGCCTCCCTCGACCCCCAGCAGATACAAGCCAGAATAGACAATGGTCAAACCGTTTTCAGCGATAAAACCGCCAAAAACATTGACAAATGGCTCAACCAGAAGCACTCCACCACATGGGGCCCCGAAGTCAAATCTATCAATGTAGATGTCACTGACGATGCCATCAACCTAGCCCGCGGTACCACCACAGCCTTCAGTACCGGAGAGATCGACACCGGCGCACTCATCGAAGGCGGCATCAACGAAATCCTCGGACAGAACGATGCCTACGACTGGGGTGGCGACCTCGCCGAATGGGGCAACGACAAGATCATCGTCGGCGGCACCGCCAACGTCATGTACGGCGCCGGCAAGATGGTCGACGCCGCCACCGAAACCAAAAACCAAATCGCCGAATTCGCCCGCAGCATCAAGGACTTCTCCAACGCCGCCGAAAAATTCCGCAAATCCCAATAAATCGTTAAATAATTAAATAGTAAATAAATCGTAAATAGTAAATCGTAAAATTGTAAATTAATAAATCACTTGATGTTAGAGGTAAACTTTTCTTAATATTCGGACGTAGCCTCAGACGATGCGTTTACCCCGTTAGGGGTACAGGGGACTTTGATGACTGCTGGTGGGAGTTTACTCACAAGAAGCAGTAAGCAAAGACCACTGGAAAGCGCGTAAGCGCGAAACGCAGAGTCTGTTAAAGAGCGAAACTCTGAGGCGAAGTCTTTTTCCTAATTTTTGTTATTCTCTAATTCTCTAATTCTTGATAAAAAATATCCGTGTTAATCCGTGTAATCCGTGTTCTAAAAATAAATTGTAAAATAAAATAAATTATGGAAGAAAAAACTTTAACTCCGCAGGAGCAAAACCGTGAGTGGGCAGAAGAAGCATTCTGGACAGGCCACTGCCATTATCTGTTGCAAGCCCTTGCGCTGGCTATGCAGCGCTGCCAAGTCTGGCGACTGACCGAGACGGGAGATGTCTTCACCATCCTCGAAATGTTTGACTTCGCCAAGAGCTATGACCAGGAGCACCCACTGAAGGAGGGCGAGTTCTACCGCACCACCCTCGAGGGCGCCATAGGCCTCTGCCTCCACGTAGAGTATCAGACCCACTGGCTCTTCACGCCCATGGAGCCCGGCCCGCTGCGCGACGCCCTGCTCAAGGAACTGCAAGCCCGCATGGATGCCGCCGAGCTCATGGAAAAAGCAAAACAGGAAAATTTAACTCCCAACTCCTAAACTCCT
>CADAZW010000067.1:7192-17360 GCA_902792555.1 uncultured Bacteroidales bacterium
ACTCATGACCCTTGCGATTGTTATCGTTTTCTTGATAGGCTATCTATTCATTTCTCTGGAGAGCAATCTTAAGGTAAACAAGACCGCCATTGCACTGCTGCTGAGCGTGGTGCTGTGGACGATGTACACCTGCGGACTGCAGGCCTACACTCCTGAAGGCATAAGCATGGAAGCCTTCAAGCAGGCCGTCGTCAACGGCAATTTCGTAGAGCACGTGGGCGACACCTGCGAGATAATATTCTTCCTACTCGGTGCCATGACCATAGTGGAAGTGGTCGACACCAACGGCGGATTCAACTTCGTGCGACAGAAGCTCGCCACACGCAGCAAGCACACCATGCTCTGGAGGGTGGTGGTCGTTACTTTCCTGCTCTCTGCCACCCTCGACAACCTCACCACGTCCATCGTCATGGTCATGGTGCTGCGCAAGCTCGTGGCTTCCAAGAAAACGCGTATGCTCTACTGTGGCATGGTCATCCTGGCCGCCAATGCCGGAGGTGCCTTCTCGCCCATTGGCGACGTCACCACCATCATGCTGTGGATCAAGGGACAAGTCTCCGCCTCCGGAGTCATCAGCGAACTGCTGCTCCCCTCACTGATCACCGTGATAGTGCCGGCACTGGTCATGCACTGGCAGATGAAAGGCAAGCTGCGCCCCATGGTGAAGGAGCCCGAAGCCACCGAAGAGAAATACGACTTCTCCCTCACCCAGCGCAACGTGGTCTTCTACGTCGGAGTGGTGGGACTGGTCAGCGTGCCCGTGTTCAGGGCCATCACCGGCCTGCCGCCATTTATGGGTGTGATACTGGTGCTCAGCATCCTGTGGATCATCACCGAGTTCTTCTATAGCACACGCAAGATAGAGTCCAACCGCGCCTACCGGGTAAGCCGAGTGCTGCACAAAATCGACATGTCAACCATCCTCTTCTTCCTCGGCATTCTCTTGTCCGTGGCAGCACTGGAGGAGACAGAAGTCCTCTCCACCTTCGGCAAGACGCTCGACAGCCTCACCAACGGCAACCACTATCTGGTGACCGGCGTGATAGGCATAGCCTCGTCAATAGTGGACAATGTGCCCCTCGTGGCCAGCTGCATGGGCATGTACGGCCTGCAGGCAGCAGGCGACTTCGCACAGGACGGCATCTTCTGGCAGCTGCTGGCCTACTGCGCAGGCACCGGCGGCAGCATCCTCATCATCGGCTCCGCTGCCGGAGTGGTTGTAATGGGATTCGAGAAAATCAGCTTCGGATGGTATGTACGCCACTTCAGCCTCCTGGCACTCATCGGCATGATAAGCGGCATGGCTGTCTATTACCTGCAGAGAATGATTTTCTTCTGATTTTCCTGTAACTTTTTGCCACCTCAATCGTTCTATTAATAGAGAGCTTCCACAGATGACCGACTTCAATACCGACGTGATGCCCCTGAAAAGCAAGTTCTACCGACTTGCGCTAAGGCTGCTTAACGATGATGCTGAAGCCCAAGACATCACCCAGGAAACCCTCATAAGACTGTGGACTCGATGCGCCACACTGCCATCTGCCGCCGACGCAGAGAAACTGGGGCTCACCATCACCTACAACCTCTCACGCGACGCCTTAACCAGGGCAGGACGAACCCACGAGCAGCTCGACGCCATCGATGAGAACATGACGGCCGACAGCTCACAGAGCCCCATCGACAGCCTGGCCGAAACCGACCGACGGCAATTTCTGCGCTCCGTCATAGAGCGACTGCCATTCAGGCAGCAGACAGCAGTACAGCTGCGAGACATCGAAGGCAAACCCTACAAAGAGATAGCCGACATCATGCAGATTACCGAAGAGCAGGTAAAAATCACCCTCTTCCGCGCACGGCAAGCCCTGCGCAACGCATACAAGAAAACCGACACCTATGAACTATAAATACATCGAAGACCTCCTGGAGCGCTACTTCCAGTGCCAGACCACCGACGCAGAGGAGCAGATCCTCCACAACTTCTTCCTCAGCGAAGATGTGCCTGCTGAGTTTGCTCCCTATGCCGACCTCTTCGGCGCATTCAGAGCCGAGGCAGGCACCACCCTGCCCGCCGACTTCGACTCACGCCTAAGCCAGCGCCTCAAGAGCGAGCAGGGCAACCGCCGGCCCCTCAGGGCACGCATAGCCGCCATCAACCGAAGCCTCAAGCCCTTCTACAAGGCCGCGGCATCCGTGGCGCTGGTAATCACCGTGGGCACCGCAGCCAGCCAGTATTGGTCGTCCAGGGCTCCGGAGCCCGTTGAGTACAACTACTCCAACTACCACGACACCTACTCCGATCCCGAAATGGCACGTGAAACCCTCACCGATGCACTCAAGGATCTCAGCGACGCACTGAGAGGCAGCGACGCAACCCTCGCAGACACCATCGAAGCACGCACCATAGCCACAGAGGACTAACACACCGTCCCGATGAAACACATCATCACCATCCTGCTCCTCGCACTGCTGCCATCCCTACACGCCATGGCAACCAAGGAACAAGACTTCGTGGCACTCATGATGGAACGTATAAGCAGCAAGCCCGCTGCATATCCCTCCTCCGACTATGAGAATATCACCGTCAGTCCTACCATGATAAACTGCATGCTCGACATGATGGACTCCGACACCGACGCCGGCAGCCTGCTCCCCGGAGGCAATGCACAAAACCAGGAGCTCTTCCGCCAGCTGCTCAAGGACGTCAAGAGCCTGCGAATATTCACCGCCTCCAAAAACACCGCCAGATACAAGGCACTCATTCGCCACCTGCTCGGCAAGCATAAGCACACCTACAAGGAGTTTGCCGCCAAGGAACAGCTGGGCAACAACAAGCACATCTGGACTCGACAGTCCAACAACAGCGTAGTGGAAATCATCATGATCGATGACAATCCCGACTCCGGCAAGCCCATGCAGATACTCAATATCACCGGCGACTTCGGCGACAAGTTCTTCGAGACTCTCATGCAAATACGCTGAAAGCAACATACACCCTCAACACCGGAAACCCATTCAGGCTTTTATTAAAACCAACAATATACATACACACACAAAAAGGTTTCATTCTCTCACAAACCTGTTAAGCTCCCTGTGAAGGAAGCGACACAAAAACCTTGGAGGATGCGTCTCTCATGATGCATCCTCCCCCTTTTTTTCTACCACTCCCCATCATGCTGCACCTTACCATCTCACCCACCCCTGCCGACCAGGCAAAAAGATGCGCAGGCAAAACCCTGCCACGGCAAAAAGACCGTGCAGAATACTTTTTTTGCGGCAACAAAGACAATTTTCTTCCAAAAGTTTTGGCGCGAAAAAAAAGTTTACGTAATTTTGCACCCCGCAAATGATAGTGCGAAACAATATACAATAAATAATAAGAATAAAAAAACCAAAGAAAATCGTATGATTATTGTTCCGGTAAAAGACAGTAACAGCATTGAGAGAGCTCTGAAGCAGTTTAAGAGAAAGTTTGAGAAAACTGGCATCAACAAGGAGCTTCGCCGCCGTCAGCAGTTTGACAAGCCCTCCGTAAAGAAGCGCCTTGCCAAGGAGCACGCTGTTTACGTTACAGCCCTGCGTCGCAACGAAGAGTAAAAAGAGTCGCGGACACTGTTCGCCTCGAGGGAATATTTTCTGTAGGCACACACACACGAGTTTACACTCCTCGCCGCCGTTGAGGCTGCAGAGGAAACTGTCGGGGATGGCAGTGCTTACCGTATTTCCGTATCATAAGGTCGGCATAAGCCCTCCTTTTTTTGTTTCTCAACAAGCCGTACACAGAGAAACAGCCTTTGGCGCCATCACACCATTTTTTAATGTTTTAACTCCTATTTTTTCCCATCGCCATGGAGCACAAGGCCGACATTTGGATTGAGCGATTTGGAGCCTACCTCAGAGCCGAGCGCCACTACTCGGAGCAAACTCTGAGCGTCTATGTGCCTGCCCTGGAGGAGTTTGCCGCCTTCATTGGGCGCAACGGGGAACGCATCGACTGGGCCCTGGTGCAGAAAGAAGACGTCAGGGAATGGATAGCCGCCCAGATGGATGCACGCCTGGCCCCGGCAACGGTCAACAAGAAGCTGAGCGCCCTACGGTCCTTCTACAAGTTTCTGATGATGCAGCATGCCGTGCATGCCGACCCCACCCGCACATTGAAAGGCCCGAAGAAGGAAAAGAAGCTGCCCTCCTTCGTGAGAGAAAAAGACATGGACAACCTGCTTGACCGCATTGCCTTTGCCGATAGCTTTGACGGCCTGCGCGACAAGCTCATCATGCTGCTCTTCTACTCCACCGGCATACGACTGTCAGAACTCGTGGGGCTTAACGTGGGCTCGATAGATTTCCACAGTTCCACCATCAAAGTGCTGGGCAAGCGCAACAAGGAGCGCATAGTACCCTTCGGCGCCGAACTGAGAGACGCGCTGACCGAGTATATCTCTGTGCGTGCCGACCAGCCTATGGCCAAAGGCAATGAAGCCTTGTTTCTGGGAGTGAAGGTGCCGCGGATCACCAAGACGGCTGTTGACAAGGTCGTACGGGCCAACCTCTCGCAGGTAACCACGCTGAAGAAGCGCTCACCCCATGTGCTACGCCACAGCTTTGCCACCGCCATGCTTAACAACGGTGCCGAGATTGAGGTGGTCAAGGAATTGCTGGGCCATGAGAGCATTGCCACCACGGAGATTTACACCCACACCACCTTTGAAGAACTGAAGAAGGCATACCGGCATGCCCATCCACGCGCCGAGGAGGAATAGCCGATAGCCTAAAAGATTATTTGCTGGGAGTAATATCGCTTGTTGTAACTGATCCTGCACCTTTCGTACTTGCAAGAGTTATAACAAAAACCATAAAAAACACTGACGGAAACTGAAATGTGATTTCGGTTTTTCTTGGATGTACGAACAGCCGTAGGCTGCCTATGGTAGCCTGGCAAAGAGATGGTTAAGCTTGCTTAAACAGATCCTTGACCTGCTACCATAGGGCAATGCTCGCAGAGCATGCAGCACAGACAAGGGTTTTCTTTGTTTTTCTTTGATCAAGCTGTTAGACAGTTTCCTTTTTTTAGCAGCAAAGTCGCGTGAAAAATATCACCCTTTGCACATCAGGGATTTAATATCTTGATGGAGTTGCGGTTGATGATGCTGGGAGTAAGGAGCATGGTTGAATGCAGCTCTCCCTCCTGCTGGATGCTGTTGACAAGCATTTTTATTGCCGCTATGCCCATGCTGCTCACCGGCTGGGCCACCCGGGTGACAGGCGGGTTGAGATAATCTATATATATATTGTCGTCGAAAGAGAGAAGCGAGATGTCGTCAGGTATCACCAGGTGATGCTCCTTGATGGCGCGCATAGTGCCAAGCATTATGGTGTTGCTCATGGCAAAGATGGCTGTAGGCCTCGGCCTGCGGCTCAATGCCAGCTGCCCCTCTATATATCCATTCTGAATGCTGAAGTCGTTGCCCAGCACCAGCAGCGAGCACTGCTCGCCATAGTCCTCGATAGCCTTGCGGCAGCCGCGTATGCGCTCGCGGTTGGTCACTGAGAAGGTAGGGCCCTGTATGCATATCACATTGCGGTGGCCGGAGTTGAGCAAGAGGCTCATGGCTTCGTAGGCTCCGCGGAAATTATTGGTCGACACATAGGAAAGGTCCGACTCCTCAAAATAGCGGTCCACCTGCACCACGGGGATAGTGCGGTTGATTTTCTCCAGCTTCCTGGCATCGCGGCCGCACGGCACAATCACTATGCCGTCAACCCTGTACTCCTGCATCTTATTCAGCGCGCTTTCCTCCTGCACAGGGTCTTCCTGGGTGTCAAAGAGCATCACGAAGAGCTCATGCTTCTTGGCCTCCACGCTGATGGCGCTCGCCAGGCTGGCAAAGAAGGGGTTGCTCAGATTGGGCATTACGATGCCTATCGTGCGCATCGGCTTTTTGTGCAGAAGTTGCGCAATGAGCTGAGGCTTGTAATTCAGTTCCTGCGCCGCGGCAATCACCCTCTCCTGGGTATGGCGGTTAATGCGAAACTCCCTGCTCTTGCCATTAAGCACACGAGAGATGGTGGTCTTCGACAACTGGGTATACTCCGACACCTCATTAAGCGTGGTCTTCTTCATAATCTTATGCAACAATGAATATTGTGCCAAAATTAAGGCTATTTTCCAAAAAACCCTCTCTTTTCATCCGACTTTATTGCTAATTGTTTGCCTTTTTTAAAATAATTTTGCGCCAAAGTCGTATTTTTCGCTCAGCCCTTGGTAGGCAAGGCCGCACCGTCAGGCTTTCATCTCTGGGGCAGAAACGGGGCCGGCGCGGAGAAATGCCTTTCCCCTGTATTTCAAAAGGACTATAATTTAATAAGGACTATAAAACAAAAAAAAACAATCTGATATGAAAAACATCTGCAAGATTATGATGGCTGCTGCCTTTGCGTTGGCCGTAAGCATCAGTGCCAGTGCCGGAGTGGCCAAGACAATCACCATCAAGAAATCAGAGTTGAAAGACAAGATTGCCGGCGGATGGGCTGGCCAGACCATTGGCTGCGCCTACGGAGGTCCCACCGAGTTTCAGTATCGCGGAGTGATGATTCCCGACAGCAGGGTGATAGAGTATCCCGACGGCCACCTCAAATACTTCTTCGACCACGTAGCCTCCCTTTACGACGACATCTACATGGACCTCACCTTCGTCGAAGTGTTCCAGCGCGAGGGACTGGATGCCCCCATCTCATCCTTTGCCAACGGCTTTGCCTACGCCAGCTACCCCCTGTGGCATGCCAACCAGCTGGCCCGCTACAATATACGCCGCGGCATCATGCCCCCGCAGTCGGGCCATTGGAAGAATAATCCCCACGCCGACTGCATCGACTTCCAGATTGAGGCCGACTTTGCCGGACTCATGTGCCCGGGCATGGTAAACACCTGCTCCAGCATCTGCGACAAGATTGGCCACATGCTCAACTACGGCGACGGATGGTATGGCGGCGTCTTCGTCGGGGCCATGTACACCCAGGCCTTCATCGATACCAAGATTGAGGACGTCGTCAGCAATGCCCTCAAGGTCATACCCGAGGAAAGCAAGTTCTACAAGTGCATCAGCGACGTCATTGCATGGCACAGTCAGTATCCCGACGACTGGAAGAAATGCTGGCAGCTCTACAACGACAAGTACAGCAAGGACGTAGGCTGTCCCGAGCTCATCCTGGCCCCGGGCAACATCGATGCCACCATGAACAGCGCCTATGTAGTCATTGGCCTGCTCTACGGCGAGGAGGACTTTGGCAAGACCATGGACATCTCCACCCGCTGCGGACAGGACTCCGACTGCAACCCCTCCACGGCAGCCGGCGTGCTGGCCACCATGATAGGCTATAGCAACATTCCCGAGCAATGGATGCCCAACCTGCGCGAGGTGGAGGACATCACCTTCCCCTACGTCAGCCTCTCGCTGAGCAAGACCTACGACGTCGTCACCGACCTCGCCGTCCAGGAAGCCCTGCGCAACGGCGGCTCCGAAACCGACAGCACACTCACCATCATGGTCCAGGAGCCCCAGAAGGTAAGGCTCGAGCAGTCGTTCCCCGACATGAACCCCCACGAGCTCGCCTCCAAGATTGACTACCTCGGCACCGACCAGGCAGCACAGAATGTCTTCAAGTTCAACGGCAAGGGCTTCGCCGTCCACGGAGGCATCACATGCAGCGACACCCAGTATGAGGCACAGCTTGAGGTCACCGTCGACGGAGTGGTTGACAAGGTGATGGTGCTCTGCTCCGACTATCGCAAGCGCACCGACGCCCTCTACTGGAACTACGAGCTCGCCGAAGGCCCCCACACCATCAGCTTCAAGCTGCTCAACCCCCGCGACGGCGTCAACATCAATGCCAACCGCGTCTTCTACTACACCTCCGAGGGCAGCGACACGCTCGAGACCCTCCAGTCCATAGAGTTCAAGGGCCGGGGCGACGGCAATTTCGCGGGCACGGCAGCCGACTTCGACAACGACGGCATTCTCGACCTCTTCATCACCGGAGGCACCATCAGGGGACGCCTGCTTAAGGGCGACGGCGTAGTCGCCGAGGGCACCACGGGCTACACCGAGCAGTCAGGCATCATCGCCATGAGATATGTCAACAACTACGCCTACGCCGTGCCCTGCGATATCAATCGCGACGGCAACGTCGATATGCTCGCCTTCGATGCCGACCCCGTAAACTTCAGCGCCAACGACCGCGGCGAGGAAGGGTTCTTCCTCGGCGACGGCACAGGCAAGTTTGCGTTACCCTCCATCGCCGTCTATCAGGCAGACGGCATAACGCAGGACACCTCCTTTGACTGGAAACGCATAAAGTCTGCCGACGTGGCAGACTTTAATAATGATGGAGAGATGGACCTCGTCATCACCTCCGACCGCATAGGCTACGGGCTCCTCCTCCTGGGCATGGGCACCGATGACCAGGGCAGGATGTCCTTCCGCAAGGTTAGCTACGACGACACCTTCAACATGCGAGTGAAGAATTCCAACCGATATGCATGCACCGGCTATGTCAAGGCCTACGACCTCAATAGCGACGGCTACATGGACTTCCTCCTCCTGGGCAGCATCATGGAGGGCAAGGCATGCGCCTATCTCAACAATCCCGCCAACCCCGGCGAGGAGTTCACAACCGTCGACCTGCCCATGTATCGCGAGCGCCCCTCCTTCGACATCGCCGATGTCAACAACGACGGCCTGCCCGACATCTACCTCGCCGGAGAGTACAGCGCACGCGAGGGCTGGGTCAACCGTCTCTTCTCACCCGCCATCGCCACCGACGGCTCCTTCTCCTACCGCCTCATCTGCACCCTGCCCTGGCAGAACAACGATATCTGCATGGGCTATCGCAGCACAGCCCTCGTTGACTGGAACGGCGACGGCTTCACCGACGTCATCGAGTCAGGGCGCTCCGACACCGAGCTTGACAGCGGAGCCAACCTCGACTCCCGCGCCACCAAGATACGCCTCAACTTTGAGGACGGCACAGGATGGTCAGAGCCCATACTCACCGCCGGCTCCAACAACAATGCCGTCATCCTCACCGACGTCGACAACAATGGCACCATCGACTATATCCGCAATGGCGCCAACGACCTCGCCGTCGATATCGAGGGCCTCCAATACCCCGCAGGCAACATCATGACTCTCACCGTCAACCCCTCCAAGCCCACCTACACCGTCAGCGCTCCCACCCTCGGCAAGCCGGTGGTGGAAGACGCCGTCGTAACCCTCTCATGGCAGCCCGCCGAGGGAGCCAGGGGCTGCGAGACCTTTGAGTACGCCGTCTTCAACGAGGCAGGCACCATGGTTGCCGGCACCAACATGGCCGACTACACCACCGGCAAGCGCAAGGCCGTCACCGCCGGCAATGCCTGCCAGGCCAAGGCCGTCAGCCTCACCCTGCCCAAGGGCCGCTACACCTATGCCGTGCAGGCCGTCAGCTCAGCCTATCAGGGCTCGCCCTTCGTAACGGGAGAGTTTGAGATAGAGTCCGAGACAGCCGTCCAGCCCAAGACCGCAGCATCCGCCGGCACCGCCACCTACTATCACATCAACGGCACCAAGGCCAGTCCCGACTCCACAGGCATACTGATCACTGCCGGAGGCAAGAAAGTCAAGAAGAATTGAAGAATTGAAAGATTGAAAAATTGAAGAATTGAAGAACTGAAAAATTGAAGAGCAGATTCTTGACCTGCTACCATAGGGCAATGCTCGCAGAGCATGCAGCACAGACATGTTTTTTTCTTTGTTTTTTATCAAGAATTAGAGATTTTGATTATCCGTTCAATCCGTTAGATCCGTGGTTAAAAAACACAGATCTCACGGATTTAACGGATTTTCGTTTTCGTTTTCGTTTTCGTTAACTTATCCGTGTCAATCCGAATAATCCGTGGTAAAAAAACACAGATCTCACGGATTTAACGGATTTTGGTTTTGGTTTAATCCTCAATCGGGACTTCGCAATAAATCTCAAACCTCAATTCTCAAATCTCAAATATAATTCCTAACTCCTAATTCCTAATTCCTAATTGCCGCTTCGCTCTCGCAGCTCTTTGATATCGGCACCGGCTTCGCCGACAGCCGATGAGCAGCTCGCGATGCCTTCGGCATTCCTAATTCCTCACAGAACA
>CADAZW010000068.1 GCA_902792555.1 uncultured Bacteroidales bacterium
TGCCATTCTACCGCAAGCCGTTCTGCTTTTGATGGCAAGGAGACGGCTCCCCCTCTAAGCGGGGTCCCCTCTGGGGAATTAGAAATGGATTTCCTCGCGGAGCGAGGGGGTGTCGCGAAGCGACGGGGGCGTATGATACAAACTTAACAGTAACAGGCGCGTATGACCATTTCGCAGGTAGTGTTATCTGTGCCAACATCTATATTATTGCCTAAAATAGATAATAGAGAAAAGAGAATAAAGAATATAGAACAGATGAAAGACAAAAGAGATAAAAGATGGCGATGAAATAGAATTACGTTTGCTTTTCAGAGGGTAAAAAGCAATTTCTTTACCATTTCTGCCCGTTAGCCAAGGCGAAATGCTTAACTTCGCATTATGAAAATTCTGCTGGTAGGAGAATATAGCAATGTACACTGGACTCTGGCCGAAGGGCTGCGCGCCCTGGGCCACGAGGTCACGGTGGTGTCCGACGGCGACCGCTGGAAAGACTATCCCCGCGACATATCCATTGTGCGCCATGGCCGCAGCTTCATCAGCGGAGTGAAATATCTGATGAGGCTCGCCCAGGTGTGGCCCCGGCTCCGTGGCTACGACGTTGTGCAGCTCATCAACCCCGTATTCCTCGACCTCAAGGCCGAGCGCATCATGCCCTTCTATCGCCGTCTGCGCCGAAACAACGGCAAGGTCTTCATGGGCGCCTTCGGCATCGATAAATACTGGGTCAAGGCGGGCATGGACTGCCGCACCTTCCGCTACAGCGATTTCAACATCGGCTCCGAGCTGCGCCACAATGCCGACAACGACCTGATGATTGCCGACTGGCTGCGCGGTGCCAAAGGAGAACTCAACGACCGCATAGCCAACGACTGCGACGGCATCATTGCAGGACTCTACGAGTATTACGCGAGCTACAATCCCTATTTTTCTGAAAAACTGAAGTTTATACCATTCCCTATTGTCGTTGACGAGAGCCGCCAGAAGCTGCGCAAGGCCGACGATGGCGTAGTGAAATTCTTCGTCGGAGTGCAGAAGGCCCGCTCCGCCTACAAGGGCACCGACATAATGCTCAGGGCTCTGCGCCGCGTGGAGGCCGACTACCCCGGCCGCTGCCAGGTCAGCGTGGCCGAGTCGGTGCCGTTTGCAGAGTATGTCAAGATGCTCAACGACAGCCATGTGATGCTTGACCAGCTCTACTCCTACACCCCCGCCATGAATGCCTTGCAGGCCATGGCCCAGGGCATGGTGGTGGTCAGCGGCGGCGAACCTGAAAACTACGAGATTATCGGCGAGACGGAGCTACGCCCCATCGTCAACGTGCAGCCCAATGAAGAGTCTGTCTATCAGGAACTGGTGCGCCTGGTGGAGCACCCTACCCTGATCGAAGACCTCTCCCGCCAAAGCATGGAGTATATCCGCCGCCACCACAGCCATATCGCCGTGGCTGCTCAGTATGTCAATGCATGGAACAACCGCAATATCAATATATAGTAAAATGAAACAAATAACCCTCTCCCTCCTGCTGGCCAGTCTGACTGTATGCTGCATGCTGGCTGACGACCACACTAAATATGTAAACCCCTTCATCGGCACCCAGATGGACGAAACGGGAGCCCTGAGCGGAAGCACCTTCCCAGGAGCCAGTATGCCGCTGGGCATGGTGCAACTTTGTCCCGAAACGGAAAACTACGTAACCTATGACCCCTGCTGCGGCTACGACTACGACCGCGACAGTATCTACGGCTTTACCCACACCCACCTCAGCGGCACGGGCTGCACCGACCTCATCGACGTGAGCCTGATACCTGTAAACAGGAAGGTGGAGCCTGCCGAGCTGGCCAAGGGTAATTTCGGCCAGAATTTCTCGCACTCAGCTGAGGGCGCTGAGCCGGGCTACTACTGGGTGGACCTGCAGCAGAGCAAGACCAGGGTGGAGCTGAGCGCCACAGTGCACTGCGGTATCCACCGCTATACCTTCAGCGAAGGCAGTCCCCAGACCGTGGTGCTCGACCTCGACCGCAGCACCTACCGCGGTGATGCCTACTATAGCGGCCACCGCGAATATTACATCATACAAGGGCAGTTGCGCCAGGTGGACGACCGCACGATAGAGGGCTACCGCATCATTACCGGCTGGGCCAAGCTGCGCAAGGTGTATTTCCGCGCCGAATTCTCGCGCCCCATAGCGGGCCGACTGCTGATGGACGGCCAGCGCAATACAGGGCAGAGCGACATAGTCAACGGGCGACATCTGAGGGCTGCCCTCACTTTCGCCCCCAACGACGGTAAGGAGCTTACGGTGAAGGTGGCTCTGTCGCCGGTGGACATTGACGGTGCGCGTCGCAACATGCTGGCTGAGGCGCAGAGTTGGTACTTCAGCGACTACAAAGAGGCTGCCCACGACGAATGGGAGCGTAGGCTTGCGTGCATAGACGTGGAGGGTACGGAGGAACAGAAGACAATCTTCTACACGGGCCTCTATCATGTGCTGCTGCAGCCTAACACCATGAGCGACACCGACGGCCGTTATATCGACACCAACTATCAGGTCAGGCAGATGCCCAAGGGGCAGGTCTATCACAGCACCTTCAGCCTGTGGGACACATTCCGTGCCGCCCATCCGCTCTACACTCTTATTGCCCCGGAAGAGGCCACACAGTTTGTGCGTGACATGGTGCTCCACCACGAGACCTATGGCTACCTGCCCATCTGGGACCTATGGGGACAGGACAATTACTGCATGATAGGTAACCACGCCATACCGGTGGTGGCATATGCCTTGCTGGCCGAAATGCCAGGCATCGACACAGAGAAGAGCTACAGAGCCATGGTTGAGAGCAGCAGGCGCAGTCATCCTAACTCGCCCTTTGAGGCATGGGATAAATACGGCTACATGCCCGAACCGATGCAGGGTAACAGCGTAAGCATCACGCTGGAGCAGGCTTTCGACGACTGGTGTGTGGCGGCCGTGGCCAAGAAGTTGGGCAAGGAAGATGACTATAGATTCTTCAGCCAGCGCAGCCAGTATTACCGTAATCTGTTTGACCCGACCACCGGCTTCTTCCGCCCCAAGGACATGGACGGCAAGTGGATGGAACCCTTTGACCCGCTGAGCTACGAGCAGCGTGGCTTTATAGAGGGCAACGCATGGCAGTATATGTGGTTTGTGCCGCAAGACCCGGAGGGACTCATCAACCTGCTGGGAGGCAGGAAAGCCTTCCTGGACAAGCTGGATGAAAATTTCAGCCTCACCGCCACCAGCGGCGAGCGCAACGGCAACGCCAGCGGATTTATCGGCCAATATGCCCATGGCAACGAGCCCAGCCACCATACCGTCTACCTCTACAACTTTGCAGGCCGCCCAGAGCGCACGCAGGAACTGGTGGATCAGGTGCGCCGCGACTTCTACCGCGCCTCGCCCTGCGGCTATGCGGGCAACGACGACTGCGGCCAGATGTCTGCATGGTATGTGTTCTCGGCACTGGGATTCTACCCCTTCAATGCCGGAGCAGCAGAATATGTGATTGGTACTCCCCTCTTTACCCGCGCCACGCTACACCTGGCCGATGGCAAGGACTTCACCATTACCGCCCCCGACAAGACAGCGGAGAAGGTACATGTAAAGGAAGTGAAATTAAACGGCCAGCCTCTTAAAGACCTTAAACTCACTCACAGGCAGATTGTCGCCGGCGGAACATTGGAATTTAAGATGAAGAAGTAAGGAGGAAAGGAGTAAGGAGTAAAGGAGGAAAGGAGTAAGGAGTAAAGGAGGAAAGGAGTAAGGAGTAAGGAAAAAGTTTGCAGCCTATTTACCTATAGTTTTGGCAAGCTTGTCAACGTTGAGGCTGCGAGCCGAGGCGTCCACTATGTCTTTATAGATGCCGCCCTTGTGGTAGAGGCTGTCGGGGTCGCCGCTCTCCTCCACTCGCCCGTCGCGCAGGGCATATACGAGGTCGCTGTCGATAATCTGTGAAATGGAATGGGAGATAATAATAACCGTACGCCCCTGCTTGATGGCGTCGAGGCTGTTCTTAATCTGCTCAGTAGCCACGGCATCGAGTGAGGCGGTGGGCTCGTCAAGAAAAATAATCGGAGGATTCTTCAAAAACATGCGAGCGATGGCTATGCGCTGCTGCTGCCCCCCACTAAGCTGCTGTGCCTGCGACTGGAATCCATTGGGCAACTTCATTATCTGATCGTAGATATATGCCTTGCGGGCAGCGTCCTCCACCTCCTGCTCAGTGGCCTGCGGATTACCATAGCGGATATTCTCCATAATGGTTCCCTCAAAGATGTGGTTCTTCTGGAGCACCAGACCGATATTGTCGCGAAGATACTGGGTGTCGTATTCGCGTAGGTCAACGCCATCCAGCAGAATCTGTCCCTGCTGCGGCTCATAGAATTTGTCGAGCAGATTGATGATGGTCGATTTGCCAGCACCCGACAATCCCACGAACGCCGTAATATGATTAGGGCAAATCACCATATTGATATCGTGAAGAGCCTTGGTGCCATTGGGATAAGTGAAGTCCACATGGCAAATCTCAAATTTGCCCTCTATCTTTTCCGGACGGTAGCTGCCTTTTGGCTCCACGTCAGGCTCGGCCTCCACCACGGAGAAATAGCCCTCGGCGTAGATGAGAGCATCGTTGAGGGTGTCGAAGATTCGCTGCAGCTGAGTGATGGGTGCCGTTACGTTGGCAAAGAGCATGACATGGTACATAATCTTACCGATTGTCATGCCTGGATAGTTGATCAGCACCAAGTAGGCGGTGAGAATGATAATAAGCACGGTGCCTATCTGCTGCACGAAGCGTTTCCAACCGTCGTAGTAAAGCATCACCTTGCGGGTGCGCAACTGATTGTCGGTGAGGTTGGTCTGGATCGCCAGCTGCTTGTCGCTCTCTATCTTTTCACGGTTGAATGACTTGATGACATTGATACTCTCAATGATATTGACTATACCATTGCTCTTCAACTCGCGGGAATGGCGCATCTCCTGCCTCCATCCGCGTAGACGGTGAGCCTGGTGAACAGTGATCCAGATGTATATCGGCACTATGAAGCATGCCGTGAGACCAACATAGAAATTGGCCAGAAACATAAGGATTAGCGCCAGCAGTGCCGAAGTGAACAGGGGGAGCAGGTCGATGAACGTGTTCTGCACTGTGGTGGAGAGACTGCCTACACCCTGGTCGATGCGGGTCTGCAACTTGCCGGGCTCATTGCCACTGCGCGAAAAGAAAGCCATGCGGTAGCTGAGTATGCGGTCCACGGCCTTTTGCGCCAAGTCACGCGACACCAGCGTGCGCATTTTCTCACCAAAGAAATTCTGCGCATATGAAATAACCACCGCCAGCAATTCCTTGCCTAGCAGAATGACGGTGATTACCATCAAAATCTTGGAAGCCTCCCTCCAACTGACACCACCGGTGCCAATGAGAGAGTTAATGGCGTCCACTGTGCGATCAAGAACAATAGCATTGACCTGCGCAATTGTGGAGCCAATGAGCGTAAGTATCAGTGTGCATATCACCAACCATCTGTATGGTCTTACAAACGGCCAAAGCTTGCGGAAAAGCTTAAAAAGCGACATGCTATTGTGTTGAAGTGGATGGGGTGTTTCAAACCTTCACGTTAGCTATTTTCCTCTTTTTAGCAAATAATCACTAAAGATGTTAAGGCGAACGAAGAAAGCATTGTTGCCCTTATACAGACCGATTGAGAAGGCGTCGCCACTGTCAGCGTCAGCATAGGCATATAGCTTGAGACAACCTTCGGTACGACTCATGGTCTGCACATTGGGATACTGCTCGCGTATCTTACCCAAGGCCTCATTAAAATTGTCCATGGCGTCCTGCTTCGAATCAAACTTGTTGTAGCCAAAGATATTGTAGAAGGCATCCTCGGAAGTAAACTTCATGCCTATAGTCTGAAACAGAATGCTGTATATGCTATTGTCCTTGAGGAAAATGCCGTCTTCAGTCAGAATGGGCTGCAGATTGTTGGCGACAAGATTATTATACACCTGCTCGCTTGATACTCCGAAAGCGCTGTTCCAGAATGTATGCTCTATCTTCTGCGCTCTGACAGTGGCAACTATGCATATAGCCATCAAAAGAAAAAACGTCTTTTTCATATTGTCGCTTTTTTATCAGTCAATTGCAAGCTATCGGACTCTCTAGAATTTATATCCCAAAGTAAGCAACACCTGCGATTTATTCAGGCTCAGACGGCTGGCGGGGCAAGCATTAACAAATACCGGCGCATCAGGATCTTCGGCAGCATTGAAAGCATAGAGGGTGCCTCGCTGGTGCTGGTAAAGCCATGCTGCATCAGCATAGAATCCTCCGAACTTCACGCCCAGACCAGCTGTGAAACGGTTAACGCCACTCAGGTTGAGATAGTCGGTATTGGTAGCAACGTCCACCGATGCACTGTTGATGAAGTGGTTGAGCCACGCATCCTTGTCAAAAGCAGATGAAACATGATTGTAACCGCCGCGTACAAAAAGATTGGGGGTAATCATAAGCTCAGCGCCTACCTTGAGAGTGTGGGTGCCCTTCATGTATTTGTCCAGCTGGCCGTTAAGTTCACGGTCCTTGGTCTGATGATTCCAGTTAAGATTCCAGTCGTAGTCATCATCAAAGTCGTCGTAGGAAACTGAGCATGAGTTGTAGTCAGCAAACTCATATTCTGCGCCTACAGCCAGACGATTGAAGAAAGTATTGCCGAGGCTAACGCCTACTTTCCACGGAGTACGAACGTTGTAGTCATAGTCAAAGCGATAAGGACGCGGCACAACATCTCCTTGGCTGTTTGTATAAGAACCGAGACACAGGTCATTGCGATAGCTGAGCTCATACCATGTCGGCGTGGTCAATGTCACGCCCACCTTAAAGTTGCTCTCCTTCACAGGACGCACGAGAAAGCCGACTTTCATGTCGAAGCCATTGCCCGTGAGCCTGCTGTCATTATCAATAGCATAGTCACCATCCTCGTTAAGGTCAACATCAAGCAGTCCCTCGCCGTAGAGCATGTAGCTCTTCTGCTTCACATTGTATGCCGTGGCAGTGAATCCAATATAGAATTGGTCCTTGATATTGGCTGAAATATTGAAATCGAAAGCCTGGTTGCTGCCCCAGCGGGCTTTACCATAACTGTTTCCCCATGCATTGTACGCTGTGTAATTACCATCATTCTCACCAAGCAAATACCCGTCGTAGGCCATCTCTGCCAGAGGAGTGGCCATGTCTGCCCCACCCCAACAGTTGCAAAGATCGGCCAGCTGCCATGTCTGCGAGGCATAACCTGCGGCAGCCAGATTGTCGTTGTTGGCATTTAGCAACTGATTGAAATCGTGGTGTTTGTGATAGTTGACGCCCACGTTAAGAAACCTAAGCGACGGACGGTCTATATTCCAGGAATAAACAAAACCCAGCTGGTCTAAAGAGGCGTAGGTATTACCTTTGTCATCAAACTTTTTGCTGCCAGGCATACTTACCAGACTAGCGGTCACAGTCAAGTCATTGTGGCGAAACAGTCCCACGGCTGCAGGGCTCAACGACATAACAGAGATATCACCGCCAAGCGCGCCCATGGCACCGCCCATACCCACATATCGAGCCGTTCCGTTAAGGTCGGTGGTGCTCAATTCGCCAACCTGATAGATATCCTGCGCAATGGCAAAGGCAGGAATCAAACTTGCTGCTAATATAAATAATGTCTTTTTCATATTTATATATATAATTAATATTTCAAAAATTCGAAAGTTCGAAAGTTGTAAAGCTTAATTCCAAACGTGGCAATTTAGGACTCTACAACTTTCGAACTCTTTTTAATATTTATCTTCTTCCACCGCGGCTTACTCCTCCTCGGCTCACGCCGCCACCGCCGCCACTACGACCGCCACCGCCGCCATATGAGGGCGAACTGCTGCGGCTACCTCCGCTGCGCCCAACCGATGATGGCATAGAAGAGCGCGGGCTGCTGGTTGAAGGAGTATATGACGGGGTGCTGCGTCGAGTCTCTCCGCGATTATATGTAGAGGGAGTAGAACTGCGAGAGTTATTGCTGCGCTGCTGAACCTGACGCTGCTGTCCGACATTCTGAGGATTACGTCCGCCGCGTACTACTCCACCGCCGCCATTGCGAACAGACGGTCCATCACTACGCATTACGGAGTTGGGCCCTGTCTGACGATTGCCACGGCTCATCTGACCAGTGCCGCGGGTACTGATTCCCCGGTTGTCGAAGCGACCATTATGGGCCATTGCCGGCTGACGATCTGAACGGAACACCCCAGAGAGAGGTCTGCTACCAGTGCGGGGACCACCAGCGCTCATGCGAGCCCCATTTCTGCCACCAAAGCGGTCAACGCGGGGAGCGTCAAACCCTCGGCCTGAATAGGCACGTCCGCCATGACGCCCGAACCCTGGAGCATAGCGGTGGTATCCACCGTGAGTCCACATGGGGCGGTTATAGTAATAGCGTGAGTGGTGGTAATATACCGGGCGGCTCCATCCCCAATAGATAGGACGACCCCATCCCCAGTAGGAATAACTGTACCACGGACTATGCCATCCCCAAGTGAAATCCCAGCAAGTGCGGAAATGCCAGCGATTGTAGTACCAAGGATCGTAAGCATAGCTCCAGTATGTGTAACTTGGCACATAGGTAGCCCAACCGTCATAGTAGACGTCCCATACATCGCTGTAGCAAATATCCCAGTAGTAGGGGCTGCTAACAATGAATCCCGGGTGAGGGCTGTGGAAACGCATCACCAGTTTGGTGTAGGGATAGGCCACTTCACTGTTTGAGTTATCGTCAAACTTACTCTCAACGGTCTTTGTGGCCTCGTCTTCAGTATAGTATTCCGTTGTGTCAACAATCACAGATCCCCTGCGATTGTAGTCATCCACGTCTCTACTCTCCTCATAATACTTAGCCACATCATTGTCATCATAGTCATCCTGCGTGGGCACGAGAGTACCATCGGTTGTTGTCACCTTGCGTATATCCTTTGAGGGGATGTAATACACATCGTCCTGTGCGCCTACTGTGGCAGGCATAAGGAACGTCAGTCCAAGAAGCAGTACAGATGTTTTCATAGCTGTATAGTTTTTAGATTCACGCTACAAAATTAGTTTATTATTGGCAAAAGAAGTGTTAAAACAGACAATAATCGGCTTCTTTTAATTTTTTTTCAATTTTCGAGCCCCGAAATTCTCCATTTGTTAACTATCCTTTATTCTTTCCATTCTATTCCTTGACAAATTTCTATGACATATATGGCTTATGTTCATCGAACAAAAATCATTCCACTTCCTCCAACTCACCAGTAGTGCTATCAATAATAAATCCTCGAACAACAATGTCATTTGGCACCAAAGGGTGAGTCTTGATAGTTTCTACCGTTCGACGTACCGACTCGTGAGTATCCTTAAAACCCTCCAACCAATTAGTGAGATTTATGCCACTGCGCTGCAGTGTTTCAAGAATACTGTCTGAAATGCCTCGCTCCAGCATGGCATGACGAAAACGCTCAAAACTCATGTGGCATGCACCGCAGTTTGAGTGAGCCACAACCATTATCTCCTCCACGCCAAGCTCATATATTGCTACTACCAATGAACGCATAGCAGAGTCGAATGGGGAAATAATTAACCCACCGGCATTCTTAATAATCTTTGCATCACCGTTCTTCAGCCCCAAAGCAGCTGGTAGCAACTCAGTGAGCCGAGTGTCCATACAAGACAAAACAGCCAACTTTTTGTCTGGATACTTAGAGGTGATAAAATGCTCATAGCCCCTGTCTGCGACAAATTGCTGATTGTGTTTAATAATCTGTTCTATCATGCTGTAAAATTTTTGTTTGGCTTTTGTTTCGCAAAATTACACAAAAAAAAGGTAATGATATAGATGTTGGCACAGATTACTCATAATGCAGCCAATTCTGACTGCGTTAGTTGTATGTTTATTGCATAGCAGCGTTGATTAGAATAGA
>CADAZW010000069.1 GCA_902792555.1 uncultured Bacteroidales bacterium
CGCGAAGATTTCGTCGGTGGTCGCGCTGCAAGCGCGGTCCGACAAAAGGAAATCTGAGAGCCTTGGCGGCAAATCTAAAAGCCTTGAAACGAAATCTAAAAGCCTTGAAACGAAATCTAATCGCGTCGAAACTGACAACTTCTGCGCGATTAAATAATGTATTCGCGCAATATAGTCATTTTTTAGTGACTATGTTTGCTATGTTTACAATATTTCGCCAAGATTTTTATTGTCAAATATAGTCAACATAGTCACTAATGCCTGTAGTATTTTTATAAATACCCTTTTTCCCGGCAATTAAAAATGTTATCTCATTGAAAATCAGAGGTATAACTTTAATTCAAATTATATATTATATATTTAATATAATATATAATTCTATAAGGAGGGTATATTGAAAATCGCGAATATTGCTTTTTTTAAGTGACTATGTTTGCTATGTTTACAACATATTTAACAAATCTTTGCAGTTCTGATGTTGAATTAAGGAAATGCTGCGGGCGTTGCTTTGGCGCAGTGCCTGACACTGCGTCGTAGGGAGTCAGTCGGCTTTGCCTTCCTTAGGAGTGATGAGTGACTGGATGAATTTCTTTGTTGCCTCTATTTCCAGCGGGGTGAAGAGTGCAAATTTTCTTATTATTTTTTGTTAAATTCCTTTGGTGTTTAAGGATTTTTTGTTAACTTTGTGGTGTCTTTCGCGAGGACATACACTTACTCGTTCTTTGACTTGTTGTTTACATCTGTATATTTCTGTTTTTCGGTCAGACGGCGCGGATTCTCTCCATTGCCTTGTTGGTATTTTCCCGCGTATTGAAGGCTGTGAAGCGCACATAGCCTTCTCCTGAGGGGCCGAAGCCGGCGCCGGGGGTGCACACTATGTTTGCCTTGTGGAGGAGCAGTTCGAAGAACTGCCACGAGCTGAGTCCGCCAGGGGTTGCCGTCCAGATGTATGGTGCATTTTCGCCGCCGTATGCCTGATAGCCGAGGTTGCGTAGTGCGGTGAGCATAAGGTGGGCGTTGTGCATGTAGTAGTTGAGGGTTTCTTTTACCTGCACTCTGCCTTCTTGTGTGTAGATGGCCTCTGCTGCCCGCTGGCTGATGTAGCTTGCGCCGTTGAACTTGGTGGTCTGCCTGCGGTTCCACAGACTGTTGAGCGACGCTTGTCTTCCGCTGGCAGAGCTGGCGCTGATGTCTTTGGGCACTACGGTAAATCCGCATCGCACCCCGGTGAATCCGGCAGTCTTGCTGTAGGAGCGGAACTCTATGGCGCACTGCCTGGCGTCTTTTATCTCGTAGATGGAGTGGGGGATGTCTTCGTCCTGGATGAAAGCCTCGTAGGCGGCGTCGTAGAAGATGACGGCGTCGTTCGCCAGCGCATATTCTACCCAGCGGCTGAGTTGCTGGCGCGTCAGCACTGTTCCTGTCGGGTTGTTGGGATAGCAAAGGTAGATGACGTCCACGTGCGTCTTTGGCAGTTGCGGCACGAAATTGTTGTCGGCGGTGCAGGGCAGTTTCACGATGCGTCGCCCCGCCATGAGGTTGGAGTCGGCATATACTGGATAGACGGGGTCTGTGACGGCCACTGTGCAGTCCGCCGGCAGCAGTTCCTGGAAATTGCCGGTGTCGCTCTTGGCGCCGTCGCTGACGAACACCTCGTCGGGATCGATGTCTATGCCTCTGGCGCGGTAGTCGTTGGCGGCGATTGCTTCGCGCAGGAAGTCATAGCCGCGCTCCGGTCCGTAGCCTTTGAAGGATGAGGCAAGCGCCATCTCGTCGGCAGCCTTATGCAGGGCCTTCACGACGGCTGGGGCGAGCGGCTGGGTGACATCGCCTATTCCAAGTGAGATGATGTGGGTGGCAGGGTTCTGCTCCCTGAAAGCACTGACCTTCCTTGCAATGTCTGCAAACAGGTAGTTACCTGGTAAATCCATGTAGTGCTGGTTGACAAGCATAGTCTGATTTCTTTTTGGTGTTGCGTTATTCTGTTTCAATCTCTCCTTCAAAGACAAACTCGGCCGGCCCTGTCATATAGACATGGTTGTCGCACTCTCTCCACTCTATGCCGAGGGTGCCGCCGTCCATTATGACATCGACCTTTCTGCCGGTCAGGCCCATGAGGTGCGAGGCCACTGCTGTGGCGCAGGCTCCGGTGCCGCAGGCCATGGTGATGCCTGTGCCTCGCTCCCATACCCTCATGCGGATGGCGTCCTGCCCGACTATCTGAGCGAACTCTATGTTGCAGCGCTGCGGAAAGGCCGGATGCTGCTCTAGCAGAGGGCCGGTGACGGCAACCTGGTCTATGTCGTTGGTAAATATCACGAAGTGAGGGTTGCCCATTGATACGAAAGTGCCGTCACAGGGTTTTTTGTCAGCAACGAACAGCCTCTCGTCTTCAACGGCGGGCTGAAGCATGTCAACCGTTACGCTCTCTACCGTGCCGCCGGCCACGTTCAGTCGTAGGATCTTGATGCCCGACAGGGTGAGCAGCCTTATCTCCGTCATGTCTGTCATTCCTCGCTCATACAGATATTTGCCTATGCAGCGTGATGCGTTGCCGCACATCATTGCCTCGCTGCCGTCGGCATTGAATATGCGCATCGAGAAGTCGGCCTCGCTCACTGGCGACGAGTCTATCAGTACCAGTCCGTCAGCCCCTATGCCCTTGTGGCGGTCGCTCCACGCCATGGCAGCCTGCGCGGGTTGGTCGATGGGGTATTGCATGGCGTTGACATATATATAGTCATTGCCTGCACCATGCATCTTTGAAAACCGTATTTTCCTCATAGCGTTTTTGGTGTTATGCTTTTCAGCGGCAATTTTAAGCAAAAAGACACGATTAAAGGTAATATTCTTTCTTTTTTCTATTATTTGGACTGAAAATATTCAAAAACGAAAGAAAAAGTGCGAGAAAACTTTAATTTTGTAATCTTTACCTGTCAAATGCGTCTTAAAATAAAAAATAATTAAGATTTTGTATGTTTTCGGTATGGAGAAACCATAGCGTTTACATACCTTTGCTCAAGGAAAAGAGTTACAGTTTCATCTTATTTGCCTTATGGACACCAAATACATTTTCATCACCGGAGGCGTGGCCTCCTCGCTGGGTAAAGGCATCATCTCGGCCTCTTTGGGCAAGCTGCTGCAGGCGCGTGGCTACAGGATTACCATCCAGAAGTTTGATCCGTATATCAACATTGACCCCGGCACTCTCAACCCTTATGAGCATGGCGAGTGCTATGTCACCGCCGACGGTCAGGAGACCGACCTTGACCTCGGCCACTATGAGCGCTTTACGGGCATCGAGACCACGCGCGACAACAGTGTGACCACCGGGCGCATCTACCTAAGCGTGATAGAGAGCGAGCGCAGGGGAGACTATCTCGGCAAGACGATTCAGGTGGTGCCCCATATCACTGACGAGATTAAGCGGCGCATCCAGCTCCTGGCAGCCAGGCAGACGCTTGATTTCGTTATTACCGAGATAGGCGGCACCATAGGCGATATTGAGAGCCAGCCCTTCTTGGAGGCCATACGCCAGCTGCGCTGGGAGCTTGGGCCTCAGCGTGCCCTTAATATCCATCTTACTTACGTGCCCTATCTGGCTGCCGCCGGCGAGCTCAAGACCAAGCCCACCCAGACCAGCGTCAAGCAGCTGCAAGGTCTTGGCATCCAGCCCGAGGTGCTGGTGCTGCGCAGCGAGCACGCTCTCGGCGATGAGCTGAGGCGCAAGGTTGCTCATTTCTGCAATGTGGCTGAGAGTGCCGTGATTCAGAGTCAGGACTTGCCCAGCATCTATGAGGTGCCCGTCAACATGCAGCGTCAGGGCCTTGATGCCATCTGCCTTAGCAAGATGGGTATCTCTCCGGGACCTACGCCCGAGCTTGGACCGTGGCGGCGATTTCTGCTGATGCGCAGTCAGGCCACTGAGGCCATCGACATTGCGCTGGTGGGTAAATACGACCTGCAGGATGCCTATAAGAGCATACGCGAGAGCCTCGCCCACGCGTGCACCTATAATAATAGGTTGGCTCATATCCATTTCGTGAACAGTGAACATCTGACCGATGACAATGTGGCCTCCCTGCTGGGCGGCATGACCAGGGTGGTAATATGTCCCGGTTTCGGTCAGCGTGGCACGGAGGGCAAGATAATTGCTGCCCACTATTGCCGCACTCACGACATACCCACCCTGGGCATATGCCTTGGCATGCAGATGATGGTAGTGGAGTATGCGCGCTATGTGCTTGGTTATGCCGATGCCTCCAGCAGCGAGTTTTCTGCCACCACCAGCCATCCCGTCATCAGCATGATGGAGGAGCAGAAGGCCGTCACACAGATGGGCGGCACCATGCGCCTCGGCTCTTACGAATGCCAGCTGGTGGAGGGCACTCATGCATGGCAGGCCTATGGCCGGCTGCCTAGGGTGAGGGAGCGTCATCGCCATCGCTACGAGTTCAACAGTCAGTATCTTGCCGACTTTGAGCAGCACGGCATGCTCTGTGCAGGCATCAACCCAGATGCCGGCTTGGTGGAGATAGTGGAAGTGCCGTCCTGCCGCTGGTATGTGGGCACTCAGTTTCATCCCGAATACTCCTCAACTGTGCTCCATCCCCATCCCTTGTTTATGGATTTCATTGGGGCTGAGACCGCTGATGAGTGACCGTGATTCTTTTATTTTACAGTAATTCTTTAAACCGTTACAACGATGGAACCCTTGAAGCATGAATGCGGAGTGGCCATGGTGCGTCTGCTCAAGCCGCTGGAGCATTATCTGCACAAATATGGCACATGGGCCTATGGATTCAGCAAACTCTATCTTATGATGGAGAAACAGCACAACCGAGGTCAGGAGGGCGCAGGAATGGCGTGCGTGAACATTGATGCTCCCGCAGGCACCGAGTATATGTTTCGTGAAAAGGCTGAGGGGTCTGGAGCGCTGAAGGAGATTTTTTCGCGCATCACTCCCGACATGGCCGGTCAGCTCTATATGGGCCACCTGCGTTACAGCACTACAGGCAAGAATGGTCTCAAGTATGTCCATCCCTTTATGCGTCGCAGCAACTGGAGGTCAAAGACACTCTGCCTGTGCGGCAATTTTAATATGACCAATATCGATGAGGTCTTCCACCTCATGACTCAGCAGGGCCAGTCGCCCCGCAGCAGCAGCGACACCCATATTGCTCTCGACCTCATGGGCCATCGCCTTGACCGCGAGGTGGAGCGTAGGTATCAGGAGGCCGTAGGCAAGGGGCTCCATTTGCAGGATATTACGCGATACACCGAGCAGCACCTCTCAGTGGCTGATGTGCTGAAGGCTTCGATGCCGCTCTTTGACGGCGGCTATGTGATGTGTGGCCTTACGGGCAGCGGCGAGATGTTTGCCGTCCGCGACCCTTGGGGTATCAGACCGGCATTCTACTATGCCGACGACGAGATTGTCGTCGTGGCCAGTGAGCGCCCTGTCATACAGACATGCTTTTCTCTCGAGGCTGGCGATATAGAGGAGCTGCAGCCCGGCCAGGCCGTAATAGTCCATCAAGACGGTTGCCTGAGCTTGGAGCAGGTCATTCCCCCGCGTCAGCGGAGGGCATGCAGCTTTGAGCGCATCTATTTCAGCCGTGGCTCCGACCAGTCCATTTATCAGGAGCGCAAGCAGCTGGGACGACAGCTGACGCCTTCCATACTGCAGGCCATCGGCGGCGATGTAGCCAACACGGTATTTTCCTATATACCCAACACGGCAGAGGTGGCATTCTTTGGTATGACCGACGGACTGCGCCGCCAGTATCCTGACGTGAGAGCGGAGAAGGTGGTGTGGAAGGACATTAAGCTCCGGACTTTTATCACCGAGGATGCAGAGCGCCGCGATCTTGCAGCCCACGTATATGATGTCAGCTACGGTAGCCTGCGTCCTTACAAGGATAATCTTGTCATAATAGATGACAGTATAGTCCGTGGCACAACTCTTCGCGAGAGCATACTCAAGATTCTTGACCGCCTTCACCCCAGGAAGATTGTCATGGTGTCGAGTGCGCCGCAGATTCGCTATCCCGACTATTATGGCATCGACATGTCGCACCTGGAGGAACTGTGTGCCTTTCGTGCAGCCATAGCACTGTTGCATGAGCGGGGTATGCAGAGAGTTATTTATGATACATACCGCGCCTGCCTGGAGGATGCTACTTCTCAGAATCATGTGCGCGCCATCTATGCACCGTTCAGCGCCGAGGAGATTACTGGTAAGATAGCCGAGATGCTTCGGCCTGAGGGTATGGAGACGGAGGTGCAGCTGGTTTTTCAGAGCATCGAGGGCCTGCACAGTGCCTGTCCCGATCATCTGGGCGACTGGTATTTCACCGGCGATTATCCAACCCCGGGAGGCTTGCGCAAGGTCAACCAAGCCTTTGTTGAGTATTTTGAAAACAACACGTCAGAGGAAAGAACCGACAAATGAGGCAGGCAGCACTTATATTAGAGGATGGCAGCACCTACACAGGATGGTCGTTTGGCTATGATGGTGATGCTGTGGGAGAGGTGGTTTTCAATACCGCCATGACGGGATATCCTGAGAGTCTTACCGACCCAAGCTATGCTGGACAGGTGTTGGTGATGACCAGTCCGCTGGTTGGCAACTATGGCGTTCCGCCGCTGGATGTTGCAGACGATTATGGCATACCACGTTACACAGAGAGTAGCCGCATTCATGTCAAGGCTCTGATAGTGGCCGACTACAGCGCGATGTTTTCTCACTGGAATGGTCGGCAGTCGCTCGCTGCCTGGCTGAAGGCTGAGAGGGTGCCGGCACTGACGGGCATCGATACCAGGCGCCTTACTATCCGCCTGCGAGAACGGGGAGTGATGATGGGAAGAATAAGTCTCACCTCTCAACCCTCAAATCTCAATGCCGAAGGCATCGCGAGCAGCTCGTCGGCTGACTGCGGAGCTGGTGCTGACCACAAAGAGCTGCGAGAGCGAAGCGGCTACCCTCAAACTTCCTACGGCTCTGTCAACTGGGTGGAGCGCGTCAGCTGTAAGGATATCATTACCTACCCAGCTGCCGGTGGGGCTAAGAGGGTGGTGCTGCTTGACTGCGGTGTCAAGGCTAACATTTTGCGCAGCCTGCTCCTGAGGGGGTTGGAGGTGGTGAGAGTGCCGTGGAACTATGATTTCAACGCTCTTGACTTTGACGGTCTTTTTCTCTCCAATGGCCCCGGTGATCCGGAGAGGTGCGATATGGCTGTGGAGAATATACGTCGGTTTCTACACGATGGCAGCGTGCGTCCCTGCATGGGTATATGCCTCGGCAATCAGTTGCTGGCTAGGGCGGCGGGTGCGAGAACCTATAAGCTGAAGTATGGCCATCGGGGTCATAATCAGCCCGTGAGGATGGTGGGCACCGACAGATGTTTCATCACGTCGCAGAACCATGGCTATGCCGTTGACGAGAGCAGCCTCCCCGACGGTTGGGAACCGCTGTTCGTAAATATGAACGATGGCTCCAATGAGGGCTTGCGCCACAAGGAACACCCCTGGCTGTCGGCGCAGTTTCACCCCGAGGCTTGCCCTGGGCCCGAGGACACCGCTTTCCTCTTCGACAGGTTTGCGGAGATGATGAATACACAGAATTGAGAATTGAACATTGAGAATAAAAATGGTGTCTGTTAAGAAAGTTTTGCTACTTGGCAGCGGTGCGCTGAGGATTGGTCAGGCAGGCGAGTTCGACTATAGCGGCTCGCAGGCCATCAAGGCTCTTAAGGAAGAGGGTATCAGCACTGTGCTTATCAACCCTAATGTGGCTACGGTGCAGACCTCCCAGGGAGTGGCTGATAAGGTCTATTTCATGCCGGTGCAGCCTGAGTTTGTAGAGCGGATTATTGAGAAGGAGCGTCCCGATGGTGTGTTACTTTCTTTTGGTGGGCAGACGGCGCTGAATTGCGGAGTGGAGTTGCATCGTGCAGGTGTGTTTGCCCGCTATGGGGTTAGAGTGTTGGGCACTCCCATACAGGCCATAATCGACACTGAGGATCGCGACCTCTTTGTGCGCAGGCTTGACGAGATTGATGTGAAGACCATTCGCAGCCAGGCTTGCAGCAATGTTGATGAAGTGCGCCAGGCCGCTGTCCGGCTGGGTTATCCCGTGATATTGCGTGTGGCCTTTGCGCTGGGCGGCTTGGGCTCAGGATTCTGTGATGATGAGGATGAATTGCTTGCGCAGGCTGAGGAGGCTTTCTCCTTTTCGTCTCAGGTGCTGGTGGAGAAGTCGCTGAGGGGATGGAAGGAGATAGAGTATGAGGTGGTGCGTGACTGCCATGACAACTGCATCACCGTATGCAACATGGAAAACTTCGACCCCCTGGGCATCCACACTGGAGAGTCGATAGTGGTGGCTCCGTCGCAGACTCTCTCCAACACGGAGTATCACATGCTCCGCTCACTGGCCATAAGGATCGTTCGCCATCTGGGCATAGTGGGGGAGTGCAACGTGCAGTATGCCCTTAACCCTGACTCCGAGGACTATCGTGTCATTGAGGTCAATGCCCGCTTGTCGCGCTCGTCGGCGCTGGCTTCCAAGGCTACCGGCTATCCTCTGGCATTCGTGGCAGCCAAGCTGAGCCTGGGCTATGGGTTGTTTGATTTGAAGAACTCTGTCACCCAATGCACAAGTGCATTCTTTGAGCCTGCGCTCGACTATGTGGTGTGCAAGGTGCCGCGCTGGGATCTGTCGAAATTCCAAGGCGTGAGCCATCGGCTGGGCTCGTCGATGAAGAGTGTGGGCGAGGTGATGGCTATTGGACGCACCTTTGAGGAAGCGATGCAGAAGGGACTGCGTATGATAGGGCAGGGTCTTCACGGCTTTGTGGAGAATAAGCCCCTGTCTTTTGCTGATATTGCCGACGAACTGGCCAATGCTACAGACAACCGCGTAGTGGCCATCGCCCAGGCCATGCAGATGGGCTATAGCGTTGAGCAGATTCATTCCCTCACCAAGATAGACAAGTGGTTTCTCTATAAGCTGAGGCATATAGTTGACATTGACCAGCACATGAAAGAATTTAGATATTTATCTGATTTAATCGTTGATATGGATAGCTCAGAGTTTGCCGAGTTGATAGAGGAGCCCTGCTTTGCCGATTTGCTCCGCGAGGCTAAGGTTTATGGTTTCTCTGATAGCCAGATAGCCAGTGCCATAGGCCTCGATGCCACCCTTGGTAGGGAGGAGGCAGTGCTCAAGGTTCGCAAGTGGCGCAAAGACTTGGGCATATTGCCCGTTGTTAACCAGATAGACACCCTAGCAGCTGAATACCCCGCACAGACCAACTATCTTTATATGACTTACCTGTAAGATATCGGTTCTATAATTTAAAGGCTGAAGAAATCATTTCTTAGATACTTAACCTTTTCAATCCCTTATTGCCGGGTTTGGCTTATTGTCAAAATTAAAAAAATCAAATATGTATGTGTGGAATAGTATCAATACTCAACTTGAGAGGCGAGCGCAGCGCCTTGTCGCAGGAGCTTCGCCAGAAAGCATTGTCCATGAGCCACATGATACGCCATCGCGGTCCCGACTGGAGTGGTATCTATTGTGGCGGCTCAGCCAT
>CADAZW010000070.1:0-5363 GCA_902792555.1 uncultured Bacteroidales bacterium
GACACGTCGGTCTTCACGGCCAGCGTGGGCCTCAACGGCGTGGGCCTGAAGGCTGTCAACGCCCTGAGCCGCAAGTTTGTGGCACGCAGCCACAGAGACGGGCAGTTTCACGAGGTGACCTTCGAACAGGGCAAGCTGACCGACGACCGCTCGGGCAGCACCGAGGAGGAGGACGGCACCTACATATACTTTGAGCCCGACCCCCAGCTGTTCAAGAATTTCAAGTTCCGGGGAGAGCACGTGGAGACACTGCTGCGCAACTATACCTACCTCAATGCCGGCCTCTCCATCGTCTATAACAACAGGCGCATCGTGAGCCGCAACGGACTGGAGGACCTGCTCAACGACAATATGAGCGAGACGGCGCTCTACGACATAGTCCACCTGCGCGGTGAGGGCATCGACATAGCCTTCACCCATGCCAATCAGAATGGCGAGGAATACTATTCTTATGTCAACGGCCAGCACACCACTCAGGGCGGCACCCACCAGAGCGCCTTCAAGGAGCATATAGCCAAGGTCATCAAGGAGCACCTGGGCAAGAACTTTGAGCCAGTCGATATCCGCAACGGCCTCGTGGCTGCCATTGCCATCAGGGTGATCGAGCCTACCTTTGAGAGTCAGACCAAGATAAAGCTTGGCTCGCTGACCATGGCTCCCGAGAAGGACAGTAAGGGCAAGCCCTTCCCCCTGTCGGGAGTGAGCGTCAATAAGTTTGTGGGTGATTTCATCAAGAAGAATGTTGACAACTATCTCCACATGCACCCCGAGACTGCCGAGGAGATACAGAAGAAGATACAGGAGTCGGAGCGCGACCGTAAGGCCATGGCCAGCGTGGTGTCGAAGGCCGCCAAGGAGAAGCAGAAGAAGATAAACATCAATAACCCCAAGCTGCGCGACTGCATCGTCCACTACAATGACCCCGCCCCCAAGGCCAAGCGCAAGAATGACGACCCCGATAGCGACCCCCGCCTTGACACCGCCATATTTATAACCGAGGGCCTCTCGGCCAGCGGCTCCATCACCAAGTGCCGCGATGCCCAGACCCAGGCTGTGTTCAGCTTGCGCGGCAAGCCGCTCAACAGCTTTGGCGAGACTAAAGAGTTGGTGTATAAGAACGAGGAGTTCAACCTGCTGCAGGCGGCTCTCAACATTGAGGACGGCCTTGACGGCCTACGCTACAACAAGGTCATCATTGCCACCGATGCCGATGTGGACGGCATGCACATCCGCCTGCTGATGCTCACATTCTTCCTGCAGTTCTTCCCCGACCTGGTCAAGAAAGGCCATGTCTATATCCTGCAGACGCCACTCTTCCGCGTGCGCAACAACAAGAAGAGGGTGCGCTCCGCTGCCAAGAGCCCTAAGATTGACGATGATGCTGCCGGCGCAGCCTTGCTCAAGAAGCGCAACAGCAACGAGCGCACGGAGTTCATCACCCGTTACTGCTACTCAGAGGAAGACCGCGTCAGCGCCATCCAGGAGCTTGGTCCCGACCCGCAGATCACGCGATTTAAAGGTCTGGGAGAGATTTCGCCCGATGAGTTCAAGGAGTTTATAGGCCCTGACATTCGCCTGGAGCAGGTAAGCCTCCACAAGGCTGACCAGGTGAAGGACCTGCTGAGCTATTACATGGGCAAGAATACCCCCGAGCGCCAGACGTTTATCATCAACAATCTGGTGATTGAGGAGGACAGGCCCGAAGAGGACTTTGAGTATGACGAATAGACGGCTGCCATGCCATCGGCACATAAGTCCGGCTATCGGCCTAACTACTTAAACAACCAAACAACTTCACTTCCCGTCTAATATGAGAATAGCAATCTTTCCCGGAACCTTCGATCCTTTTACCAAGGGTCACGCCGACATCGTGGCGCGAGGTCTGGAGATTTTCGATCGCATAGTCGTTGCCATAGGGGTGAACGACAACAAGGTGCCATGCCAGACTGTGGAGGAGCGTATCGCTGCCATCAGTAGGCTTTACGCTGCCGAAGACAGGGTTTCTGTCGTTGCCTACCAGGGCCTGACTACCGATTTCGCACGGCAGCAGCAGGCAGGCTTTATCCTGCGCGGCGTGCGCACCATCAAGGACTATGAGTATGAGCGCGATATTGCCGATGTCAACTATCAGTTGAGCGGAGTGGAGACGGTGGTGCTGTTCTGCCGTCCGCAGCTTGCCGCCATCAGTTCGAGCATCGTGCGCGAACTCCAGCATTACGGCAGGGATGTCTCCGAGTTTCTGCCCTAAAGACTTTGAAACAAGATGAAGAAGATACTTACATTATTTATTTTGTTGGCCCTGGTGCAGCTGACGGCTGTTGGCCAGACGATGCACGAGCGTGCTGAGCTCAATATGGCAGCGCAGAAGATAGGCGCAACGCTCATGGCCATCAAGGGATTGTATATCGACACTGTCAATACCGTTAAGCTGGCCGACGAAGCCATCAAGGGTATGCTCTCGCAGCTCGACCCGCACTCCAGCTACTCCAATGCCGAGGAGACCAAGCGCTTTACCGAGCCGCTCAACAGCAACTTCGAGGGCATCGGCGTGCAGTTCAATGTGCTCAACGATACTCTGGTGGTTATCCAGCCCGTGTCGAAGGGGCCGTCAGAGAAGGCCGGTATCCTGGCCGGCGACCGCATAATATTGGTAAACGACTCGGTCTTTGCCGGTGTCAAGCTCACCCGCGAGCAGATGATGAAGCGCCTCAGGGGACCCAAGGGCTCCGTGGTGGAGGTGGGAGTGAAGCGCCGCGGGGTGGAGGAGACGCTCTACTTCCGCCTGGTGCGCGACAAGATTCCCCTCCATTCGCTTGACGCCGCCTATATGATAAGGCCTGAGGTCGGCCTCATTCGTCTCGAGAATTTTGCCGTGAGCACCAAGGATGAGCTGCACGAGGCTATCAAGAAACTCAAGAAGGAGGGCATGAAGAGCCTCATCCTTGATCTCCAGACTAATGGCGGCGGCTACCTTGAGGCTGCCTATGCCGTGTCCAGCGAGTTTCTGGACAAGGGTGACCTGGTGGTCTATACTGACGGGCGGTCAGTGCCCAACCAGCGCCATGTGGCTACGGGCAAGGGCTCATTTGACAAAGGGCGCCTCATAGTGCTGGTGGACGAATATACAGCCTCGGCAGCAGAGATTGTAAGCGGCGCCGTGCAAGACAACGACCGCGGCACCATTATCGGTCGCCGCACCTTTGGCAAGGGCCTTGTGCAGCGGCCCATAGAGTTGCCCGACGGCAGCATGGTGCGCCTCACCGTTTCGCACTACTATACGCCCTCGGGCCGCTGCATACAGAAACCCTACGTCAAGGGACAGAAGAAAGATTACGATTCCGATATGCTCAACCGCTTCAACAACGGCGAGCTGATGCATCTCGACAGTATCCACTTTGCCGACTCCCTCAAGTGTTACACCCTCAAGGAGCACCGTGTGGTCTATGGAGGCGGTGGTATTATGCCTGATATATTTGTGCCCCTCGACACAACCGTCTATACCAAGCATTACCGCGCGCTGGGCCGCAAGAATATCATTATCAATTCCTATATGGGATGGTTTGACAATCATCGCAGCGAACTGACGGCCCAGTATAAGGATTTTGACAGTTTCAGCAAGACATTCGAAGTGCCGCAGGAACTGGTGGATAGCATCATTAGCCGTGGCATCAAGGCTGATGTGCGCCCGGCTGACGATGAAGAACAGCGTAATACCGAGACGAGGCTGCGCGTGCAGCTCAAGGCTCTCCTGGCTCGCGACCTCTGGGACACCAATGAGTACTATGCTGTGATGAACGAGGAGGATGCTGCGGTAAGGCGAGCCCTCGAGCTGTTGGCCTCCGAGAGAAAGAAGAAATAACACAAGCTCAGTGCCACTGTAGCCACTATGGGTACTATAGTCACTATAAAAAACATTCCCCCTAAAAATGGACGATACCTTTGACATAAGAGCCCAGCAGACTGGCGCCATTACCGACAAGGACTATGAGAACGCGCTCCGACCGCTAAGTTTCGATGACTTCCATGGCCAGAACAAGGTGGTGGACAACCTTAAGGTCTTTGTCGAGGCTGCTAAGTATCGCGGCGAGCCGCTCGACCATACTTTGCTTCACGGTCCTCCGGGCCTTGGTAAGACAACTTTGAGCAATATCATTGCTAATGAGTTGGGTGTGGGCTTTAAGATCACCTCGGGCCCGGTGCTTGACAAACCTGGCGACTTGGCCGGTCTCCTCACGTCGCTTGAGCCCCACGACGTGCTGTTCATCGATGAGATACACCGCCTTTCCCCTATAGTGGAGGAGTATCTTTATTCCGCTATGGAGGACTATCGCATTGACATAATGATTGACAAGGGTCCCTCTGCCCGCTCCATTCAGATAGACCTCAATCCGTTCACCCTTGTCGGTGCTACCACTCGCAGCGGCCTGCTCACGGCCCCGCTGCGAGCGCGTTTCGGTATCAATCTCCATTTGGAGTATTACGACGCCTCAACACTTAAGACTATTATCACCCGTTCAGCCTCCATCCTGCGTGTGGACATTGATACTGATGCGGCAGGAGAGATAGCCAGCCGCTCGCGCGGTACGCCACGTATAGCCAATGCATTGCTGCGTCGGGTGAGGGATTTTGCTCAGGTCAAGGGCACTGGCCGTATAGACCTTGATATTGCCCATCTGGCCCTGGAGGCTCTCAATATTGACGCGTTTGGCCTTGATGAGATTGACAATCGCATTCTTACCACTATTATTGATAAGTTTGGCGGAGGCCCCGTCGGTCTTACTACCATTGCTACTGCCATCGGTGAAGACCAGGGCACCGTGGAGGAGGTATATGAACCATTTCTCATCATGGAGGGATTTATCAAGCGCACTCCCCGTGGGCGTGAAGCCACCGATTTGGCGTACCGCCACCTGGGGCGCAGTCGCTTTGGGCTTGGCGGAGGTCCGCAGCCGTCGCTCTTTGATACCAATCCCGAGCTGTTTGAATAGAGGCCACAGATGGAACGGCGTCACATCCGCGCCTCCATATTGCCAGTCATTGGGATTTTGCAGTTATTTCACATAGATGTCAAGTGGTTAAATGATGAAATAGTTAAAGACAAATATGATATCATACAATTCCGAAGGCATAGCATTTCCCAAGATACGCCGCCGCGACACAACGCGATGGTTGCGCTCGGTGGCCGCTCTTCACGGATTCTCAATTGGTGAAGTGGGCTATGTCTTCTGCAATGATGAAAAAATACTCGAGATCAATCGTCAGTACCTCTCCCACGATTACTATACCGACATAATCACTTTCGATTATACCGAGGGTTCTGTCATCCATGGCGATATTTTTATTAGTCTTGATACTGTGCGTAG
>CADAZW010000070.1:5371-28052 GCA_902792555.1 uncultured Bacteroidales bacterium
GCCGTGATGGAACGTGCTGAAAACGAGGCCCTACGCCTGTGGCGTGAGAGCCTCTAATCGTTTCTCCCTTTCTTCGTTTCTTTCTATTTCCTCCTGCTTTCCCCTGTTTTCCTCCTGATTTTCTGTTGTTCTCTGTTGTTTTCTGCTGTTTTTCTCTAGTATTTCTCTTGCATTTCTACAGCTTTCCCTTTTGTCTTTTTGTTCCTATGGCTTTCTTTCGTTTCGGCTAAACTGTAGAAAATTTGAGCATAAAGCTAACATTTACTATTTCCCCATAATTTAGCGTTAATAGCGCATCGGTATCGAGGGCGATGCATTTATTCCTCTCTGTCTGTTAATCAGAGTACGGTAGGGTTTGGCAGGCAATGCTGTTATTTTATTATTTTTATTTCGGTAATTCTATATATATAATATTGTTCGCGCGCGAACAATATTTCAGCTGATACTAATTTCTCGTGAAATTTTATGTGTTTTTGCGAAAATGCTCCAAGAGCCTCTTTGAGCAAGGAGAATTTGTCTTAATTAGGCACTTTTGAATCACCGTTCTTCCTTTTGTTGTTTCAAAACGTCAAAATGCGATTTTACGCGATGAGCACTAAAGTTCAGAGAAGTATAGATGGAGATGAAAAGACGTTATTTTGCCAACAATTGGTGGAATGGTTTTTTTGTCGGCCAATCCGCAAAAAAAATATGCGAAAACACTATAAAAAAGCACAAAAAAGATGGAGAATTAGAATAATTATTTTAACTTTGCGACTGCAAAAACGGTAGGGAAGCCGTTCTGGTAAGGAAAATTCTTTAAAATAGCAAAAAACATAAATATTTCAAGTGTTATGAAAAGACCTAATGCATTACCATTCGGACTGGAAAAGGAAGAATTGAACCGTCGCCTAGAGCAGAGACTCGACGACTTGGCAAAGAAGACAAAGTTCTATTTGCGCAAGGACATCTCGCTGAAGGAGATTGCTGCGGCTCTTGTTACTAACCGCACCTATGCTTCACGTATGATCAACGAAGTAAAAGGCTGTAAGTTTAACGACTATGTTAACCAGCTGCGCCTGGAGAGGGCAGAGGAGTTGTTCCATACCCCCAACTATATGAATACTCATAGCATTCGTGACCTCGCTTCTGACTGCGGTTTCGCTTCTGTAAGCACCTTCCGTCGCGCTTTTGCCAAGAAATTTGACCGCACTCCTCTCAACTACGTCAAGAGGAACGGATTCAAGGATTAATGCCCTGATTCGCACAAGGCGATTAGTCGCAAAGTCCGCAAGTCGGTGAACATCACCTGCTGCGGATTTTTTTTGTGAGCAAAGGAAAATGTTGTTGTTTGTACTAATACGGCGCTGAGGTTCGTAATGAAAAAGCACTCTGCAATATCTGTTGCCAGCATATTGCAGAGTGCTTGCCTGTGCTGTGTACTCGAAGTGGGACTTGAACCCACACGCCCCTTCCGGGGCAAGGGATTTTAAGTCCCTCGTGTCTACCGATTCCACCATTCGAGCACAGTATGCAACTCATGTCGCATGAGCAGTTCAGTGAGCAAAATTAGCACTTTCCTTGACAACATCCAAAGAAATGTCTTTCTTTTTGAAGAATTTGCCTATCTTTGCCATGCGATAAACTATTTATACAGATGAAGAAAGGACTATTGTTTGCTATTATTGCATGCGTTGGTGTGTGGCTGCTAGTCGGTGTGAGTTGGTTGTGTGGCAAGACTGCGCAGTCGCCCCTGTGGATTGCTGCAGCATCCTTGTGTATGTTTATGCCCTTGTTAGCTACAATTATTACGCAGAAGGTAAACAGGGAATCTGTCTTGCGTGGTATTGGCATTCGTTGGAAGTTTAATCGCTGGTGGATAGTGGCATGGCTGCTTCCGGTCTTGATGGCAGTCGCCATGATTGGCGTGGCATGCGCTCTGCCCGGTGTGCACTTCACTTTGGAGAGCGCCATAATGGTGGATACGCTGGAGCAAATCAACTCGAAGCTGCCGGAGGGGGCAACATTGTCGCCGGCTGTATTTCTGCTAATCCAAATGTCCGGCGGATTAATAGCCGGAGCTACCATCAATGCGCTGTTAGCCTTCGGTGAGGAGGTAGGCTGGCGTGGCTATCTGCTAAGGCAATTCGCTGGAAAAAAGTTTGTCTTTACGGCAGTTGTCATAGGTGCAGTCTGGGGACTGTGGCATGCGCCGTTGATTTTGATGGGACATAATTTCCCCAGTCATCCCGTTATTGGGGTCTTCATTATGATTGTGGCTTGCGTCTGTCTTGCGCCAGTCGTTCAGTTCATACGCATAAAGTCTGGTTCCGTTGTGGCCGCCGCTATTTTTCATGGTTCCTTTAATGCGTTTGCGTCTCTAGGTGTGTTGTTTCTTGACCATACCGACGAATTACTGACGGCTCCTATGGGACTTGCCGGTATGGTGGTTTCCCTCATGACTCTCGGCGCCCTCCATTTGACAGACCGCTCTGTACTCCTCTCAACAATAAAAGAATAAATCGAAATGATAAGGAAAGCACAGAAAAACGATATTTCGCGCATCATCGACCTGCTGCATCAGGTGAATATGGTGCACTATGAGAAGCGCCCTGATTTGTTTAGGCCACACACAACCAAATACAGTGAACAGGAGCTCCAGGCCATGCTTGGTTGTGAGCAGTGTCCGATATTTGTCTATGATGATGGGGGAGTGCAGGGCTATGCCTTCTGCCAGATTAAGGAGACGAATGGTGACATCTTGCTGCAGGACATTAAGACTTTGTATATTGATGATATCTGCGTGGATGAGAAGGCACGTGGTCAGCACATAGGGAAGGCGCTGTTTGACTTCGTCCGTGAGTATGCTAAGTCAATTGGGTGCCGCAATATCACGCTCAATGTGTGGGAGGGTAACGCCCCTGCGCTGTCTTTCTACAGGAACATGGGCATGCAGGTGCAGAAAACGACAATGGAGATTATTATTGATAAATAAATACACATTATGAAGATATTGATAGCTTACGCGCTGAAGGAGGAGATGTTTCCCCTTAATATCGAAGGCGCAGAGATAGTGAAAGTGATAACTGGTATGGGTAAGACTCAGGCTGCGGCCTCGTTGGCCTTTGCCATCGCCGAGCATAGGCCTGATGTAGTGTTAAATATTGGTACCGTGGGCACCTACCGCCACAGTGTGGGTGACATCTTGGTGTGTCACCGCTTTATTGATCGCGATATGCAGCGCCTCCCCCTTGACGGCATCTGCAAGGAGATTGACATGACTGACAGCAGCTTCGCCTACGACCTTCCCTCCGTGGTGGACGGTGCTGAGAGCACTGCGCCGATGACCGTCAACACCGGCGACAACTTCGTCTTCAGTCCCGAGGAGGACCTTGGCTGCGATGCTGTTGACATGGAGTCTTTCTCCATGGCGTGGACTTGCCGCAAGGCCGGTGTGCCATTCCTTGCCGTTAAGTACGTTACCGACAAGCTGGGCCAGAACTCCGTGGCTGCATGGGCAGAGAAACTGGAGAACGCCCGCACAGATATGCAGGCGTTCTTTGAGAAATATCTTTAGCGTAAAGCGGAAACTGCCTATAGGCTATCCTTTATAGGCAATCTTGAAATAGTCGAGCAAAGACTTGTATTGATCCTGCGCTGTTAGGCAAGTGTCCATCAGGTATCCGTTGACTTGCCCCCATTCGCGTAAACCTCGATAGTAGAACATCTTGAGTTCGTCAGTGATGATGAAGGGGACGATGTCGTTGGCCAGACATTCCTTAAACATTAGTAGTCGGCCTACTCGACCATTGCCGTCCTGAAAAGGGTGGATTTGTTCGAAACGCACGTGGAAATCAAGAATATCTTCTATCTTTTTTTCGCGGCGCATTTTATAGTTTTTGAGCAGAGACTTGATCTCCTTATTAATATCTTCAGGCCGGGCGGTCTCTTGTCCGCCCACTTCGTTAGGAAGTTTCTTGTATTCGCCTACAGCGAACCAGTCCTTCCGACTGTCTGAGGTTCCTGTCTTCAATAGCAAGTGGAGTTGCTTGACAAGGTTTTCCGTCAGTTGGTCTTCTGCATGGTCAATGATATAGTCAATGCAGCGAAAATGATTAGCGGTTTCTATTATATCGTCCACGTTCACCATGTTGTCTGAGAAACCAATAGTGTTTGTTTCAAAGATATAGCGCGTCTGGTCGTGCGTCAGTCTGCTTCCTTCTATGTGGTTAGAGTTGTAGGTCAGGTCAATCTGCGTGTGATGATAGATGCTCCCTTTCATCTTTGACTCCTTTTGTTCCCTCAGTGCGGTTAGCAAAGGAGATGACATTGCTTTAGACGCCTTGCGCCTGGGTATGGTGGCATCAGCAGGAATGTTCCACGTCTTGCCCGTGAGGAAAGCACCTTCTATCTTTCCGTTTGCACAATAATTGCGAGCTGTCCGTTCTGCAATGCCGTACTTTTCCGCAAATTGTATTACTGAAATATATTCCATATCTTCGCCTATCGGCAAGTTTTTACATCATTTACCGCTGCAAAAGTACGCATTTTTGCCGATACCGGCAAGAAAAAGGCTGTTTCGTTAGAAGATTAGAGGACTGAGGGAGGGAGGGGCTTGAGGGCTTTCTCCATTACTCCTTTTGTTATCCTTTTTATACAATTCTTTCTGGAACTCAATGTTTTTATTGGTTCCTCAGATGGTTTCTTGTAAACTCTTTCATCTTGCGTGTTCAGGTCTTCATCACTATCCAAATTGATTTCTTTGTGAAAACACACAGCCTCTTGTACTCGCCCGTTCTTATATTTTATTTTGTACCATGTGTTACTAACCATATCTGTCTCTTGTCTAATTACATAGTTCTTTCCAGCATAAAAAGATGAATGAAAACCAGATGACTCGAATATCTTATGAACCTTTCTGTCCTTGCTAAAGATGTATAGCTTCCTGTCGGCTTCACAAGTTCCAATCTTTACCCATAGTTTTGTTTTCCGTCTAGCGTAATATCGTAATAGAAGTATACGATACTGGGCCATAATTCGTCACCTTCATGGGTGCTCAATCTATTTAATACATCCTCAAAACTATCATACGTCTTGTCAGAAGCTTTTTGCCGTGATAGTTTATCTTCGAGAATTACAGGTGTTGATGGAATAGGGTCAGATATATTAACGAACGCAGAATCATTGTTGGTGTCAGCTGGTTTGGTGTTTGACGCCTGCTTGCCACAGCTGATAAAAATTCCGCCGAGAAAAACGAATAAAACCAACAAAATACTTGATTTCATGGTTTTATCTTTCTAAGGATTCCAATTCTTCACTATTTCAATAAACCTCTCAACATCATCTTCTTTATTTGTGGGATAGTATACTGCAAGATCTATCCAGTTGCCTGCGACAAGAAAACACTTCTCCAAGAACGAGTATCTCGGCACTTCAGACATTTCCCCTGTCATTATAAAGAAACTGTCGGTTTCTTTTAAGCATCGTTCAGAACCAACGGCAAGATTGCTTACAGCCTCTTTTATATTCCATCCCTCAATATTGGGTTCTACAAACATCACTAATCTTATATGTGTTTTTTCATCATACCTATATTCAAAGCGAGCCGTTCCAGCTTCTGCCGTGTCCGCATCAAAGCAATCCAGATAGGGAACTGTAACATTATAGACTTTATCATGATAGGTTTTCTCCTGAGCAGAGTTAATCCTATCTTTCAACGATGTTGTTTTAGGAGTGTTATCTATTTTTGTGCTGCTACTGTTCTTGTATGATGAAAAAATCAGAAGAAAGACTACAGAGCAACATGCCATAATCAAATAAGTGGTTTTTCTCATAATTTTTGATTTTCTTGCAAAAATACGGATTTTTTTATATTATATCACTATAATCATATTCATATTCTTCTGATTTATCTATGTAGCCTGCTCCTCCACAAACAGCGCATTCTGTTTTTCCTGTTCCTTCACAATATTCGCAGTCATAAAAGCCGTTTCCTTCGCAATCAGGACATTCTATTTCTTTATAGCCAAGGCATTCTGGGCAGTTCTCATCTAAACCTTCACATTCAGGACATTCAATTGTGTGATTTCCTTCGCATGTTTCGCAAGGAATTTTGCCACGACCAGCACATTCTTCGCATGGTTGTAGGCCAGTCTGTGAACAATTAGTGCAAGGAACATCCTCAACATGATGTGAGGCACATTTTTCGCAATTGGAGAATTTAAGATGCAATAAAGCCTCAAATTCTGTACAATTTTTTTTATCGGAATCGTTAGCTATTGCAGGACAGTAAATATAATTATGCATTTTGTTGTCGTTGGATGAAATGTATTTTCCGTCGTCATAAATGTAAAGTATAGACGACATAGAGAAGAACACTATCAGATGCGCGTCAATATGTTCTTCGTTAAGAAATCCTGCGGCGTTCGCAAACATGTCATAAATAAGCACTCCAATACCAAGGTAAAGAAACCTAGAGCCTGTCAATAAACCCAAAACACATAATCCAAGAGGAAGGAGAAGATATCCAAATTCTCGAAAAAGCTCCTGTGGCCGTTTTTCTTGTCTTACAAAGTTAATGATGTAGCATAGATAAAAGAAAGAGGAAGCAATCCCAACTAGGATAACAAGGACAACGATGACAAAGATAATAATTTTCATATTTTTTTGTGTAATGTCATACGAAAAGAGACAGTATTTTTTTCTGATATATTAGAGGGGGGGCTATGAATAGAATATTAAAAAGACCATGTCAGGCTAAAAAATATTACTATTCTTGAATCCTTTTTCGTAAAAAAGAGGATTGTTGCCTACGGCAAATTTTGCATCAAATATTTTTTCTGTCGTTTTTGCCTTTCTTCCAAAGAGAGATCCAATTCTTCTTGAACATTATCTTTAAATTTCAACGAGTTAATAATGCAACATAGCAAATTTGCAGACCGTTCTTTTACATTTGCATATATATTAAAGACTCTTCTTGATTGCGGTATATAAACAAAAAAAGCATACGAGAAAATATAAGAGTCGTCTTTTTTGTATTTATATACCCTAAGGCTTGCAGGATAAGAATCTATTTTCAAGGAATCTTCTGCTACGACACATCCCATATATTCTAGTCCAACATTATGTTGTGAAATAATTCCTCTAAGTTGGACAGCGACGTCAGCATATTGTCTTAAATCATGATGATTATATTCTGTAAGTGTAAAAGGATCTGCCCATAAATAGATAAGGAGATCAGTTTCGTCTGTATCAACATCAAAATTAGAAGCAAGGACTACATTCTGGAAAAGAGGGTCATTATTTCCATTGTGTGTAGAGTCTATAAGGCAATAGTTTGGATGATACAACTTAAACCAGTGATTTTCGTATAAACGGAGATTATTCATATGGTAAGAATCAAAGGTTATTTTTCTTATAGAAGAAAAAGAAAGCGGAACGCTTTCTTTTTTATTGATTGCAGTTGTAGACAACATGTGTTCGAATTGCTCATAATTTTTTTCTCTCGTTCTGCTTTTTATTGTAAAGACATCATATAGCCAAAGGATGCCAAAACCTCCGCCGGTAAGAAATTTGACTGCGCCCCAAAACTTCTCACCAAGAATAAACCTGTCAATTCCAAATACTCCACCAAAAATTGAATACAACAACATCTTGTCCGGATCTAACACAGGACAAATGAAGTTAAGGTCTCCATCCATCGCAAGTAATTTCTGACGAATAACGGGATGCTTTTCTTCTGGGTAAAAGTCTGCGCTTTTAGCCAGAAAAAGATTCACTGCATTTTGTCGTTCCGTGGGGTCAGGAGTATCGTCTTTTATACGTTCTTCACTAACCACCCAATCCCACGGCGTAATTGTCTTTTTTATTTGCTCGCAAGAACAAAAGAGAGAAGCTAGAAGCAAATAAACGAATATTTTTTTCATACCTGTTATTTTTCCCTCCAGCGCCTCAAGGGTATTTAATATAAGAAGCGTGGCACTGATATGCCATTCTTCTATAGGAGGTCCTGAGAAAACCCTTGCATCTAGAATGGTGTATAATCAGTCCACGCCATAAGCGTGAGCTATTACACTTTCTTGCGATGCAATAGAAAAGTTCTCAGGTTTCCTATAGCAAGTAAAGCATAACGCTTCTATTTTATCTTTAACGAATGGGCCACTGCCCAAGTCTGTTGCAAAGATAATGATTATTTTAATAACAACAATAAATCCGCTCTGTTTTTTGTGTATTTGAAAAAAGACTTGCACTTTATGCAAGTCTTTTTTATTCTGGGATTATCTATGGGCAGCAAAGAAGAGTCTGTAAAGCCTAACAAACTCCTTACTCCTTTACTCCTTACTCCTTCCCCTACCACTTCTCCCAGTGGATGTTTTCGGGTTTCCATTTGTCTTTGGGCTTGGGGGTGTCCTTGGGGTAGCCGAGGAGCACCACGTCAAGCGGGATGATGTTCTGCGGCAGGCCGAGGGCTTGCTGCAGGGCTTGGGTGCGCTTTTGGATGGGATATACGCCGGTCCATACTGCGCCGAGGCCCTTGGCGGTAACGGCAAGCAGTAGGTTTTCAGTGGCGGCGGAGCAGTCCTGCACCCAGTACTCGCGTGCCTCGCCCTCCAAGGCGGCATCCATGTCGCCGCATACCACTATCAGCACCGGCGCGTCGCGATACATACCGCCGCGCTCCACCTTGTCGGCCAGGGCGTTGCGTTCGGCGGCATCGGTGATGACCAGAAAGCGCCAAGGCTGCTTGTTGACGGCTGTGGGGGCGGCCATGGCTGCGCGCAGCAGGTCCTCAATGTCGGCCTTGGCCACGGGTTTGTCCTCCCACTGGCGTACTGATGTGCGATTCTTTACTACCGACCAGAAGTCGGCTTTCTTCTCTGCGTAGGTGTTCGCTGCAATAAGGCAGGCGAGCACAGCAACGATTGTTCTTAGCCTTTTCATATTACTTGATATTGTTTGCGGTTGCCTGCACGGTCTTGATTACGGCCGTTGAGCTATAGGTGGCACCGCTCACGGCGTCCACCTTCTTCTTAGCGGCTTGTGCGGGGGTGAGACCCTTCCATGCCTTGAAGAGTTTGGAGTCTTTTACCCTTTGCCAGAAGTCGGGGGTTTCGGTGTTAGCTGCCGGTGCCACGGCCTGTATTTTGCCGTTCTTGCCTACGGCAATGAAGAGCGGCGTGGCTCCGCTGAAGCCCTTGATATTGTCGCCGTAGGGGTGGGAGGAGTAGATGAGTACCCCTTTGTCGCTGACCCACACGCCTTCACTCTTCTGCTTCATCTTGCTGTTGGCCATGCCGAGCGCGGCAAGGTATTTGGTAGTCAGTTGTGGATTCTTGTAGGCGCCATTGCTGCTGCCACCGCCGTGCTGCGCCATGGCTGTGGAGACGGCAACAAGTAGTGCCAGGATGATTGTCTTGGTCTTCATGATCCTAATAATATATATAAGGTAGAGATGTTTGCGCGGCGAAGTTAGGATTTTTTCTGAAATTGATGTTGTTGCACGGACAAAACGCCTGGCTTTGCTTCGCTTGCGAGCCAAGTTAGGCTGCGCCTTGGAATAAAAGACAAGCTTTTGTTTTGTTCTTCGCTCGGCTTGCACTACTTTGCCTTGCTCCGCAAGTCAAGTTAGGCTGCGCCTTGGGAAAACTCAAATAAAATTTGGTTTTCCGCTCGGCTTGCACTAACTTTGCACTTCGAAACTGTGATTCACTTAATAATAAGATGCCTTATGATGAAAGGAATAACCCTTTTCTTGTGCGCTGGACTATGCGCAATTCATTTGTTTTGTTCTTCGCTCGGCTTGCACTAACTTTGCACTTCGAAACAGTGATTCACTTAATAATAAGATGCCTTATGATGAAAAGAATAACCCTTTTCTTGTGCGCCGGGCTATGCGCAATGCTCATGTTGACTAGCTGCAGCGAGAGCGACCCCAGCTATCACACCCTCGGTATAACATCGCGCATCATCGATGGTCCGCTGGTAGGTCTTTACGCTGACCAGATGAGTGATACCCTCGTGCTGCGTACCACCGACTCATGGATTGCCGACACCCAGTGCAACTGGATGACCTTCACCCAGACAGGCACAAAGACTGACGAGAGCACCTTTGATTATGTCTATGGCACAGAGAAGCTGTTTGTACGTCCCGTCAGCATCATGCCCAATACTACGGATGCCGTTCGCTTAACCGCAGTCAAGCTGACGGCCAACGGCCATAGCGTAAGCCTGCAGTATCTGCAGCTCTATCATCTCAACATTGTTGATCCTGCGGCTGTCTATACCGATGCCTCGGCATATGCCGGCGCGTCATTTACCAAGAGGGTAGGGGCGGCAGCCCAGACAGCCACAGTTACTGCGGTGCTTTACGCCGACGCCACCGTCACCTCCGATCAGGACTGGGTCGCTATTGAGCAGACAACCCTCTCCAAGGGAGACAACACCGTCACGCTGGCCATCGACCAAAACGACACCGGAGCCGAGCGCAAGGCTAATGTAACCTTGCTCTCCTCCACCGGCGCCAAGACCACAGTGACCGTAATACAAGAAAAATAAAAAATTTTATAACTCTTAAATGTCGAAAGCATCGCGAAAAGGCTCTTTCGCTGTCGGCGAAGCCGGAACGAAGATTGCAGGAGCCTTTGAGAGCAAAGCGACAATGCTGAAAGCATCGCGAGCTGCTCGCCAGTGGTCGCGCCTTGGCGCGGTTTGGCAAAGAGAGCAGTGAAAGCAAAGCGACAATGCCGAAGGCATCGCGAGCATCTCGCCAGTGATCGCGCCATGGCGCGGTTTGGCAAAGAGAGCAGTGAGAGCAAAGCGACAACTTTTAAAACTCTACAAATATGGCAAAGAAAGCATTACTCATGATTCTCGACGGATGGGGAATCGGCACTCCGAGGTCGGCCACCTCAACATCGGTGCCGGCCGCATCGTCTATCAGGACCTCGTGAAGATAAACCGCGCTTGCGCCGACGGCTCCATTCGCGACAATGCGCAGGTGAAGGAGGCCTACTCCTACGCCAAGGAGACGGGCAAGAACCTCCACATCATGGGCCTCACCTCCGACGGTGGCGTCCACTCCAGCCTCGACCACATGTTTAAGCTTATCGAGATTGCTCACGAGTACGGTCTCGACGGACGCACCTTCGTCCACTGCTTCATGGACGGTCGCGACACCGACCCCCGCTCGGGCAAGGGCTTTATCAGCCAGCTCACCGAGCATTGCGATAACAACGGCGCCGCCGTGGCCTCAATCATCGGCCGATTCTACGCTATGGACCGTGACAAGCGCTGGAACCGCATCAAGATTGCCTACGACCAGCTCATCCACGGCAAAGGCAAGGAGGTTGCCGACATGGTGGAGGGCGTGCAGTTCTGCTACGACTCCGACACTGAGGAGCACAAGGACACCGACGAATTTATGGAGCCCCTCATCAATGCCAATGTCAACGGCACCATCAAGGAGGGCGACGTGGTCATCTTCATCAATTTCCGCAACGACCGCGCCAAGGAGCTCACCATAGTGCTCACCCAGCAGGACATGCCCGAGGAGGGTATGCACACCATCCCCGGCCTCAAGTACTACTGCATGACTCCCTACGATGCCAGCTTCAAGGGCGTGGGCATCCTCTTCCCCAAGGAGAATGTTGACAACACCCTCGGCGAGTACGTCAGCAGCAAGGGCCTGCGCCAGCTCCACACCGCTGAGACCGAGAAGTACGCTCACGTCACCTTCTTCTTCAACGGCGGTCGCGAGGCTCCCTATGAGGGCGAGGACCGCACCCTGGTGGCATCGCCCAAGGTGGCTACTTACGACCTCAAGCCTGAGATGTCGGCCTACGAAGTAAAGGATAAGCTCGTGGAGTCAATCAAGAAGAATGTATATGACTTCATCGTGGTAAACTTCGCCAACGGCGACATGGTGGGCCACACCGGTGTTTATGAGGCCATCGAGAAAGCTGTGGTGGCCGTTGATGCCTGTGTCAAGGACGTGGTAACCGCTGCCAATGAGACCGGCTACGAGACCATTATCATTGCCGACCACGGCAATGCCGACCATGCACTTAACGACGACGGCACTCCCAACACTGCCCACTCGCTCAACCCCGTGCCGTTCATCTACATCACTGAGAACAAGGCCGCCAAGGTCAAGGACGGCATCCTGGCCGACGTGGCTCCCAGCATCCTCCACATCATGGGCCTTGAGCAGCCCAAGGAGATGACGGGTCAGAACTTGATAGAAGACCGTTAAACAATAAACAATAACCAATAAACAATAACCGTTAGCGAAGTCCCGATAAGGTAATTGCCGGACTTGGCTAACGGTTATAGTTTATTGTTTAGCGGCTATTGTCTTATTGTCCCAGCAGCTCGCGGTATCGCTTGCTGTCTTTCAGCACAGCCACGGCGGCATCCAGTTGCTCATCGTGGAGCAGGGCGTTCTGCTGTGCCCCGGCGCTGTAGTAGTAACGGTCGCAGAGGTCGGCGTTGATGCAGCGGCTCATCTTGTCCTTGTACTGCGTCAGAATCTTGGCAAGGTTGGGCTTGAGGCTCTCTTCCAGCGCGCTGAGGTTCTGCATCGCCTCCTCTGAGGCATCCTCGGCCTTGAGCACCTTGCGCAGCTGCTCCACCACCATCTTGCTCTTGTTCTCCGGTGTGAAACCCGACTTGGCAATGTCAGCCACGAAGGCTTCATACTCCTCGTCGCTTATGCCAAACTCGCCGGCGGGGCTGATGGTCTCATGGGAGCGGCAGTAGCTGTTGAGCCAGCCGAAGTACTCATCGCTGTTGCGGAGGTAGGCCAGCAGGGAGGGTATGGTGTCTTTCACAGTAATATCGGGCGTAATGCCGCCGCCGTCCTTCACCGGGCGGCCCGCCTCGGTGTAGAAGGTGTGGGTCAGGCTGTCGGGCGTGCGGTAGGCCTCGCCGTTGTCCGTGCGGTGGCTGTAGTCCAGGGCCTGTATGCATCGGCCTGAGGGGATGTAGTAGTGGCTGGTGGTCAGCTTGAGCACACCGTCGTACGGCAGCTCATGAGGCTGCTGCACCAGTCCCTTGCCATAGGTGCGCTCGCCCACTATCACGGCGCGGTCCAGGTCCTGCAGCGAGCCGCAGACAATTTCTGACGACGAGGCTGAGCCGCCGTTCACCAGCACTGCCAGAGGGATGTCGAGGTCCTCGGGGATGCTCTGCGTGGCGTAGGAGGTGTTGGCGGCTGCCACCTTGCCCTTCATCTTCAGTATCAGCTTGCCTTTCTCCACGAATATGTTTACTATCTTCACGGCCTCGTTGGCCAGTCCGCCGCCGTTGTTGCGCAGGTCCAGCACAATGCTCTTGGCGCCTTGTCCCTTGAGGTTGCGCACGGCCTGCAGCACGTCCTGCGAGCAGTCGGTGGTGAAGGAGTTGAGGTAGATATATCCCACCTCGGGATCCACCATGCCGCTGTAGGGCACTGCCGGCAGCTGCACGCTGGCGCGGGTGATGTCGATGTCCAGGGTGTCAGTCATGCGCTTCACTCTCACGTGGGCCACGGTGTTGGGGTCGCCGCGCAGCGAGCTGCTTACCGAACTCACAAAGTCGCTGACCGTCTTGCTGCCCTTGGGGCCCATCTCCTTGCCGTCGATGGAGAGGATAACATCGCCCACCTTTACTCCGGCCTTCTGTGCCGGCTTGCCCTCGTAGAGCTGGTAGGCCACGCAGCGGTCCTCGGCCTTGTAATAGTGTATCAGCATGCCCACGCCTGCATACTTGCCCGTGGTCATCGTGTTGAGGTCCCTGGCCGTCTTGGCGGTGTAGTATTCTGTGTAGGGGTCCAGGTCGTAGAGCATGGCGTTGATGGCAGTGGTGATGTTCTTCTCAGCATCCAGCGTGTCCACATAGTATAGGTCCAGCGTCTTGTACAGCTGGTTGAACACCTTCAGCTGCTTGGAGCTGTTTTGCAGATTTTGGGCAGACAGCACGTTTGCCGCCATGCATATCAGGATGGAAAAACAAACTTTTTTCATAGTCAAGACAAAATTTTTCTGCAAAGATACCGCTTTATTTCAGAAAAACCATTACCTTTGCACCGCAAAAGCGAGATATAGGGCTTTTTTGATGTCAAACCGCCGCTTTGCAGCGACTGCAGACAAAGCCATCGCGAAGCCTGACGCCTTTGCACTGCAAAACGCACAAAGAGGGTCTGAAAGCCCCGCGTCAGCACATGCTTCAGTAGCTCAGTTGGTTAGAGCACCTGACTGTTAATCAGGGGGTCGTTGGTTCAAGCCCATCCTGAAGCGCCAGACAAGAAGGGAGTCACAATTCGTGACTCCCTTTCTTTTTTGCATCTTCATTTCCCTCTTTCTGTGTCTTCCTTTCCCTTTTTTTCGGCCTGGTCCCACCGCGCCTGGATGCGTGGGAGCATAATTTTAATCCGTGATACCGAAACCTAGACTCTTGATTCCGAAGCACAGACTCCCGATGCCGAAACCGAGACTTATGGCTCCAAAGCACAGACCCCCGATGCCGAAACCGAGACTCCTGGTGTCGAAGCACAGACTTCCGATGCCGAAACCTAGACTCCTGGTGTCGAAATCTTAATCCGTGGCATTCTTTTCTAAATCTGAGTAGCCGAGGTTTAACGCTGTGCAGCCGTTTCCTAAAGCTGTGCTCACAAAATTTAAACGCGTAGAGATTTCAATTTCTTAGCTAAGAAACAATGGTGTCTTAACTAAGAATCAATGGTGTCTTAGCTAAGAAACTATTGCATCTTAACTAAGAAATTGTTGCGTCTTAGCTAAGAAATTGAAATTTCCACGCGTTTAATTCGTGGGAAATCGCTATCTTTGCAGATAAATACGGAGAAAAAATATTTGCGCACAACTTTAGGGATAGCAACGGCGCAACGGGAATGCCGCAGGGTGCGGTCATGACAGCAAGGGACACAGATATTAATAAATATAAAAGCCTTATTACCATGGATTTACAGACCGTTTTAAGAAAGAGCAACCTTGCCGACGGTAGCGGCAAGGGCAAGGTGTATGCCACGCTGGTGCGCTACAGCACCATCACTACCGATGAACTTATGAGATACATGCTTCAGAACTCGCACGTGGGTGCCGGCGAGGCACGCAGGGTGGTGGAGGGACTGCTGGAGCAGTTCAGGACCTTCCTGCCCAACGGCCATTCCATCAAGATTGATGGGCTGGGCACTTTCTCGCTGCGCATGAGGAGTGAGGTGGAGAAGGACAAGAATGGCAAGTATGTGCTGAAGAATCCCCGCATCGACAAGGTGAACTTCGTGCCCGACAAGCGCCTGCTCCACGAGCTGAGCAAGATTACCTTCTGTCCTCCGATGGCCGACCTCACCAATGTGCGGCACTTCAGCGAGGCCGAGGCTGAGGAGCTGGCGCTGCGGATGCTGAGCAATGATTCCTATTTCTTTGTGGAGGACTATGCCATCGTGGCCGGGGTGTCGAAGGCCACTGCCTACCGCCGCCTCAAGCAGCTGGTGCAGCGCGGCGTGATTGCCGAGAGCGGCTCCAGGCGCCGCAAGTTCTACGTCAAGGCGTGAGCGATGGGGGCGTATGATAGTAACGCTGTGACGCCCATACGTTGCTGCCTCAGGGTGGGGCAAGACGTTCTGCCTTAATGTTAGCAGGACGCGTCACTGCTTTTTAGCCTATATATATAATAAGGTGTGAGGATTTTTTCGTAACTTTGCGCACCCAAACGAGAATACTTGTTTTTATGACCGAGATACGCAACATAGCAATCATTGCCCATGTGGACCATGGCAAGACTACGCTGGTGGACAAGATGCTGCTGGCGGGCAACCTCTTCCGCAGCAATCAGGAGACGGGCACTCTGATACTTGACAACAATGACCTGGAGCGCGAGCGTGGCATCACGATCCTCTCCAAGAACGTCAGCATTAACTATAAGGACGTAAAAATCAACATCATCGATACCCCGGGCCACAGCGACTTCGGCGGCGAGGTGGAGCGGGTGCTCAACATGGCCGACGGATGTCTGCTGCTGGTGGATGCCTTTGAGGGGCCTATGCCGCAGACGCGTTTCGTGCTGGAGAAGGCCCTGCAGATCGGCCTGAAGCCCATCGTGGTGGTCAACAAGGTGGATAAGCCTAACTGCCGCCCCGAGGAGGTGTATGAAATGGTGTTCGACCTTATGTTCTCGCTCGGTGCCACCGAGGACCAGCTGGACTTCCCCGTGGTCTATGGCTCCGCCAAGCAGGGATGGATGGGCTCAGACTATAATACGCCCACCAGCGACATTACCTACCTGCTTGACAAGATTGTGGAGGTCATCCCCGCCCCCAGGCAGAACGAGGGCACAACGCAGATGCTCATCACTTCGCTTGACTACTCCAACTACACGGGCCGCATTGCCGTGGGCCGCGTAAACAGGGGCACGGTCAGGGAGGGCGAGAATATCACCATTGCTCACCGCGACGGCTCGATGGAGAAGACCAAGATCAAGGAGCTGCACACTTTTGAAGGCATGGGCAGCAAGCGCGTGGCCGAGGTGCCTTGCGGCGACATCTGCTCCATCATCGGACTGGAGAATTTTGAGATTGGCGACACAATCTGTGACTTTGAGAACCCTGAGCCCATGCCGCCTATCACCATCGACGAGCCTACTATGTCGATGCTATTCACAATCAACAACTCCCCCTTCTTCGGCAAGGAGGGTAAATACTGCACCAGCCGCCAGATAGAGGAGCGCCTTATGAGGGAACTGCAGAAGAACCTGGCGCTGAGGGTGGAGAAGACCGACAACTTTGACAGCTGGAATGTGTCCGGCCGCGGCGTGCTGCACCTCAGTGTGCTAATAGAGACGATGAGGCGCGAGGGCTACGAACTGCAGGTGGGGCAGCCCCAGGTGATATACAAGGAGATCGACGGCAAGAAGTGTGAGCCCGTGGAGGAGCTGACCATCAATGTGCCGGAGGAGTTCTCAAGCAAGATCATCGACATGATTACCCGCCGCAAGGGCGACATGACCTCGATGGAGAGCAAGGACGACCGTGTGACCATCATCTTCGACATACCTTCGCGCGGTATTATCGGCCTGCGCACCAACATACTCACTGCCTCGCAGGGCGAGGCCATCATGGCTCACCGCTATAAGGAATACCAGCCCTACAAGGGCGACATCACCCGCCGCGTCAACGGCTCCATCGTCGCCCTGGAGAGCGGCACGGCCTTTGCCTATGCGCTGGACAAGCTGCAGGACCGCGGCCGATTCTTCATCCACCCCCAGGACCAGGTGTATGGCGGACAGGTGGTGGGAGAGCACGTCCACGAGATTGACCTCGTGGTCAACGTGACCAAGTCGAAGCAGCTGACCAACGTGCGCGCCAGCGGCACCGACGAGAAGGCCCACATCATTCCCGCTGTGGAGTTTAGCCTCGAGGAGTCGCTGGAGTATATCAAGGCCGACGAGTATGTGGAGGTGACGCCCAAGAGCATCCGTATGCGCAAGATTATCCTTGACCATATGCAGCGCAAGCGCGCCGAAAGAGATTGACAGAAGGAAATAGCCGGAAATTCAGTATTTGTTTTCTGATAGATGAGGCGGCTCCTCCCCTTGCGTGGGGGAGGGGCCGCCTGACCGTCAGGTGTGTATGGCATCAGAATCCTTTATCATCTGCCGCCGCAAACAGAATCAGTGCCGCCGTAAGCAGAATCAGTGCCGCCGCAAATTAAAACCGTGCCGCCGCATTCTAATCGCGCACAAGTTGATGCTGAGCCCGTCGAAGTAAAATCTAATCGCGCCGAAACTGTCAGGCTCTGCGCAAATAAATTTTCTCTTCACGAAAGTTGTATTTTTTTAGTCTAAAAAAAGGCTATAAATTTCACGGGGACGCACATAGATTTCATTCTTTATTCCTCTTTGCCGTTGATGATGATATTGCAGGGCTGTGCCACGTCGGCGTCATCTGAAGGTTCGCGTGTCGTGGTAGTCGTGGTAGGAATGGTTGAAGTCCACATAGTCGAAGCCGTGGATGCGCCTCTTGTTTTCCGGCGGCAGCTGCATATAGTCGCCGAAGACGTACTTCAGGTAGGTGTCGGGCTGCTCGACGCCCAGCAGTTCGTGGCCCTCGAAGAGTATGGGCGTGGGCTTTCCCATCACCTCGCGCGGCATGACGCTACGCTCGCCGCTGTCGAAGTCGGCAATGAAGGGTGCGTCCTCGTAGGTGCGCTTTGTCTGTATGCGCTTCAGCAGTCGCTGCAGTGCGGCATTGCTGACGGTGGCCTGCAGCAGTCGCGGGAGCCAGGATGTATAGCCTCGGCCGCGCTTGTAGGGGTCGCGGTTGCGCAGATAGATCAAGCTCTTCACGGCGTGGAAGCGGTTGAAGCGCAGTTTGCGGCGCCACTTGCTCTTCGCCACGCCATCGAGGGGCAGGATGTCGACATAGACGCCGCCAAGCTGATAGAGCCCCCAGCGCTCAATGAGGGTGGTGCTGCCGTCGATGACTTTCAGGAATGTGCCTGAACACTTTTTGTTTTTCTCTACGCAGAGCAGCTCGTATGGCTCTGGCAGCCACTCGCTGCCATGCTCGATGAATCGCTCATAGTCGGCACGCGGCATGGCCATGTCGGCATCGTCGTCCCAGGGGATGAACCCTCCATGGCGCACGGCGCCGAGCATGGTGCCGTCGGAAAGATAGTAGGTGATGTTGTGCTCACGGCACACTTTGTCAATGACTAACATGATGGAGAGTATTCTCTCCTGTATCTGTTTTACGCTGTAATCTGCCATTGCTAATCTGATTTTTGGTGCAAAGATAATTCTTTTTAGGCAGACTGTGATGTCTTTAGGACTAACCTTTGGCATTTATGTCGTTTTTTTTTATAACTTCGTGACAAAGAAACAAAGGTGCTATGTGCGAGTATGACTATCTGATAGTTGGTGCAGGACTGTACGCTCGCGACCCCTGTGGGGTTGAAAAAATGAACTTCAATTCTTCAGTTCTTAATTTTTTCAATTCTAATTTGAACTCACTTACCTGCGGCTTTGTTAAATTGTCATCGAAAACGAGCCTCTGTCTTAATAATTATATGTAACTTTGTGCACAAAATAGCAGAAAACAGATGATTAGACTATCTAAGTCCGTTGTAGGAAAGAAAGAGGCTGAGGCTGTGGCCTACGTGATAGAGGATATTGGCTATCTGGGCATGGGAGCTACGGTAGGAGAGCTTGAGCATGCTCTGGAGGACTATATAGGCGGAGGCTTCAAGGCTCTGTGCGTGAACAGCGGTACGGCGGCGCTCCATCTGGCCCTGCAGGCTGTAACCAAGCCTGGCGACGAGGTGCTGGTGCCGTCCTTTACCTTTGTTGCCAGCTATCAGGCTATTACGGCAGCGGGATGCAAGCCCGTGAGCTGTGACATCTGCCCTGACACTCTGACGCTTGACCTGCGGGATGCAGAGCGTCGCATCACACCTAGGACTACGGCCATGATGCCGGTCTATTATGCCAGCAACTGCTGCATGGCTGATGAATATCAGGAGTTTGCCCGCAAGCATAACCTGCGCCTCGTGGAGGATGCGGCTCATGCGTTCGGTTGCACATGCAAGGGCAGGAAGATAGGCTCTTATGGCGATGTGGTGTGCTTCTCGTTTGACGGCATCAAGAATATCACTACCGGTGAGGGCGGAGCAGTATTTACTGCCGATGAGGATGTAATCCAGAAGGTGAGCGACGCCCGGCTGCTGGGAGTGCAGAAGGACTCCGAGAAGCGCTATGCCGGCAAGCGCAGCTGGCATGCCGACGTGGTGGCACAAGGCTACCGCTACCACATGAGTAATATCTTTGCGGCCATCGGATTGGTGCAGCTGCAGCGGTTTGAGAAGGAGGCGCAGCGCTATACGGAGCTGCTGAAGGACACGCCGCATGTGCTCCTGACGCCGATGGACTATGTCAACGAAATCACGCCCCACATCTTCGCCCTCCAGATTCTGGACGGCAAGCGCGCCAAACTGGAACAACTGCTGAAGGAGCACGACATACAGTACGGCATACAATATGCCCCCAATCATCACCTCACGTACTTTAAGGAGGACGTTGAGTTGCCCGTAACAGACAAGGTGTATTCGCAGATTATCTCCCTGCCAATGCATCCGGAGCTAAGCGATGAAGAACAGGATATCATCTGCAACCTAATCAATACGCTATGAAGACAATTATATTGGCCGGCGGCTTCGGCACTCGCCTGTCGGAATACACTAAACTCATCCCCAAGCCGATGGTGGAGATAGGCGGCAAGCCTATCATCTGGCACATTATGAACCATTACGCCCGCTATGGCTACAAAGACTTCGTGGTGGCCCTGGGCTACAAGGGGGAGGTAATCAAGAACTATTTCCTGCAGTATTACGCTCAGAACAACGATTTCACCATAGACCTGAGCAACGGAGCCGTCAACTACATCAATGAGTATACTCGTGACTGGCGCGTGACGCTGGTGGACACCGGAGCAGGCTCAATGACGGGCGGCAGGGTGCTGCGCCTGAAGAATATCATCGGCAATGAGGACTTTATGCTCACTTACGGCGATGCCGTGAGCAATGTGGACATCAGCCAGCTGGTGCAGCGCTACAAGCAGGCTGGTAAACTGGCCATGGTGACGGCAGTCCATCCCACAGCCCGCTTTGGCGAGCTGCAGGTGGACGAGGATGACTTTGTCCGCTCGTTCAAGGAGAAACCCCAAGTAAACCAGGGGTGGATAAACGGCGGTTTCTTTGTGCTTAGTCCCAAAGTGTTTGACTATATAGAAAACGACCATACCACCTTCGAGGCCGAGCCGCTGGAGCGATTGGCTGCAGAGGGCCAGCTCAAGACCTACAGGCATGAAGGATTCTGGCAGTGCATGGACACTGCGCGCGATCGCGATATGCTCAACAAAATGTGGGACGAGGGAAATGCCCCTTGGGCGTAACGAAGTTTACTAAGTCTTAGCGTCCGAAATGGCCACCTACGATATACGACCGCTGCAGATGCGCATGCTTAAGGTGCTTGAAGCCATCGACGAGACATGCCGCAAGCATAGCCTGAGGTATGGCATCTTTGCCGGGAGCCTGATAGGAGCGGTGCGCCACAAGGGATTCATCCCGTGGGACGATGACATGGACATCCTCATGCCACGGCCCGACTATGAGCAGTTTGTCGCCCATAGCCGTGAATGGCTGCCTGAGCCCTACGAGTTTGTGTGCGCCGAGAACGACCCTGCCTATCCGCTGCCTTTCGGGAAAGTGCAGGATGCTTCGACCACGCTGATTGAACGCGTGCATCTGAGCTATCTGGGAGGTATCTATGTTGACGTGTTCCCTCTTGACGCAGTGCCCTCCGCTCCTCTGGCGCGTCGCATGCATCTTTGGCGCTACGGACTGCTCCGGCAGGCCCTCTACTGGATTCACCGTGACCCCTACAAGCATGGCCACGGCCCCAGCTCATGGATTCCTCTGCTCACGAGAAAACTTACGACGATGGAAAGGCTGCAGCAGAAGATTCGCCGCTTGCTGACGAAGTACGACTACGACTCATGCACCCTCGTGGCCGACTATACCGACGGACTGGAAGGCGTTATGCCCAAGGAGGTGGAGGGCGTGTATGCTCCATACGAGTTTGAGGACAAGACTTTCATGGGAGTGAAGGACTACGATTACTATCTGACTCAGATGTACGGCGACTATATGAAGATTCCTGACGGCGACCACCAACGGCAGCACAATTTCCATATCCTCGACCTTGACCATTCATATAAAGACTATCAAAAAAAACAATAGACATGCAGAACATCTTAATCAATGACATCAAGCACACTCTCGGCGGACTTTCTGCCGAGGAGCGCTCCAAGTTTCAGGACTCCACCGTCCTCATCACGGGCTGCGCAGGATTCCTGGGCTACTACATGATGCAGTTCTTCGCTGCCGAGGCAGACGAACTGGGTATCAAGAAGATTATCGGCCTCGACAATTTCATGCTGGGCATGCCCGGCTGGATAAATGCCTTGAGCGAGAACCCCAAGGTGGATATCCGCAAGTTTGACATTATCAAGGACAAGATTGAGGACATCGAGGGAGCCGACCAAGCCGACTTTATCATCCACATGGCTTCAATAGCCTCCCCCATGTTCTATCGCAAGTACCCCATCGAGACGCTCGACGCCAATATTTGGGGTCTGCGCTCCCTGCTTGACTTCTACGCCCCCCGGGGCGTGAAGGGCTTCCTCTTCTTCTCGTCGAGCGAGCTGTATGGCGACCCCGATCCTGCCCAGGTGCCTACCTCGGAGGACTACAACGGCAATGTCTGCGCCACCGGTCCGCGTGCCTGCTACGATGAGTCAAAACGCTTCGGCGAGACAATGTGCATGCTCTTTGCGCAGAAATACGATATGCCCATCGGCGTAGCCCGCCCCTTCAACAACTACGGTCCCGGCATGAGAGTCGGCGACAAGCGCGTGCCTGCCGACTTTGCTATAGCCGTTTTGGAGGGTCGTGACATCGAAATCCTGTCAAACGGCACGCCTACCCGCACTTTCTGCTATATCGCCGATTCCGTTTGCGGATACTTCAAGATACTGCTGCATGGCAAGTACGACTATTTCAATATAGGAATAGAGAAGCCCGAGATAACCATCGCCCAGTTGGCTGAGATATATGTAAGGCACGGACGCGATATCTTCGGCTATACCGGCAAGGTG
>CADAZW010000071.1 GCA_902792555.1 uncultured Bacteroidales bacterium
CAGATTATCGGCGGCGAGATGGACATCGACTATCTGCAGGCCGTCCATGAGGCTCTTATAGACCAGGAAGTCATCAATCGCCAGAAGGACCTCTGCATCGTTTATTCACCCCTCCACGGCACCGGCCGCGTCATCATTCCCGCTGCCCTGCGCACCTGGGGTTTCCAGAATATCAATGTGGTGCCCGAGCAGATGGTCATCGACGGCAATTTCCCCACCGTCCAGTCGCCCAATCCTGAGAACGCTGAGGCCATGACTCTCGGCATGGAGCTCGGCACGCGCCTCAATGCCGATCTCGTGCTGGCCTCCGACCCCGACGCCGACCGCCTTGCCGTGGTCTGCCGCGACCCCAAGGGCCAGTGGTGCATACTTAACGGCAACCAGACCGCCCTCATGCTCTCCTACTATATCCTGGAGAACAAGAAGAAGCTGGGCCAGCTCAAGGGCAACGAGTTTATGGTCAAGACCATCGTCACCACCGAGACTATTGCCGACATCGCCCGCCGCAACGGTGTGGAGATACGCGATGTCTATACCGGCTTCAAGTGGATTGCCCGCGAGATAAAGCTTGACGAGGGCAAGAAGAAGTATATCGGCGGCGGCGAGGAGAGCTTCGGCTACCTGCCCTTCGACAAGGTCCGCGACAAGGACAGCCCAGCCTCTATCTGTCTGCTTTGTGAGATAGCAGCCTGGGCCAAGGACCAGGGCCTCACCCTCTACGACCTGCTTATGAAGATCTACCTCGACTACGGCTTCGCCTATCAGAGCACCGTCTCCGTCACCAAGCCCGGCAAGAGCGGCGCCGACGAGATCAAGCAGATGATGGCCGACTTCCGCCAGGCTCCTCCCGCCTCCTTGGGCGGCAGTCCCGTTGTTACCGTCAAGGATTACCAGACGCTGCTCCAGACGGTCAACGGCGCCGAGTCGCCTCTCGACATGCCAGCCACCAGCAACGTGCTGCAGTGGTTCACCGCCGACGGCACCAAGATCTCCGTGCGCCCCTCCGGCACCGAGCCCAAGATCAAGTTCTATGTCGAGGTGAAGGGCTCCATGCCCACCGCTGCTGACTATGACCGCGCCGTTGCTGAGGCTCAGGCCAAGGTCGGCGCCATCAAGGCAGACTTGGGGCTGTAAGGTCATGTAAACCATATCAAGCTGCGCAGATAGATTCTGCGCAGCTTTTTTTTCCGGAGCTCCGGAGATTCCGGAAAACCCGGAAACTCCGGAAATCGTCCAATCGTGAAATCGTCCAATCGTCCAATCGTGAAATCGTCCAATCGTCCAATCGTCCAATGACACGCTTCCTTCCCATTTTTTGGGAAAAGTAATTGTCTGAGTTGTAATTTTTTTTTAATTTTGCAGCATATTACCGTGTATAAGTTGACAAAAAGTGAATACACGGTATGGAAAGTAGGAAAACAACTGAAAAATTATTCAAATATGAAAAAATCATTACTCTTTATGTCGCTGCTGCTCATGTTCTTAGGAGGCAGGGCGCAGGAACAACTCACCGTGTACGAAGGCTCAATGACAGAGACTCATTTTCCGGCCTACGTCTATTATTTCGATAATTTAGCCAGAAGCCAGTATGTCATACCGGCAGCCGATTTGACGGTCATGGCAGGTTGCGTTGTCACTGGCCTCAAGTACTATGTTTCAATTACAGACGGCAACGTACCTTACACCACTGGGTGTGATGTTGATGTCTATTTGAAGGAGGTAGACTATACCGCCATTAGCGCCTTTGAGCCGACATCCGGCTGTGCCGTCGTCTATCATGGAAAGCTCGACTTCGTGAAAGACAGTGACACTGGCGGTTCGATGACCATAGAGTTTGATACTCCTTTCCTATATAATGGCGGCAATCTGCTCATCGGTATGGAGAACACCTCCATCTCAGGTTACAATCGCATGTATTTCCTTGGCGCTAAAGTAACAGATGCCGGCTACTCAGGCTACGACCAATTCAACCTCGACGACGCTAGTGGTAACGTCTACGATTTCATACCGACAACCACATTCTCTTTCCAAGCCGGCGCCGACTACCATTCCAATCCGAAGAATCTCACCGCAAGCATCGTGCTCTCCACCTCCGCCACCATGACCTGGACGGCACCTGACCCTGACGTCACATCCTACACCTATCAGTACAGGCTCAATGACGGGACCTCGGAATGGAGCGACGAAGCCACGACCACCGACACCTATGTTGAAATAGGCGGACTCCTTCCGGTCACCAATTACCAATTCAGGGTAAAGGCCGTCTATCCTGATGGCGAAAGCTTTTATGCCACCATCGACTTTGCCACCTTCCTCTATGATGACAACTGCACCATCACCCTGGAGCTCACCGACTCTTACGGCGACGGTTGGAACGGTTCATCCATAACTCTGGTAGATGTCGCTTCGGGTTACGAATTCGGCACATACACCAATCAGGACCAGCCCGGCTCGACAGGCACTGAGACCACCACTTTCCGCGTCACCGTTCCAAACGGCAAGGAAGTTGAATTCCGGTGGACAGGCGGCGAATATGCAGATGAGTGCTCCTATGTGTTCTATGACGTCAACGGCGTTGAGATACATTCCGGCTCAGGCGCCATGGCCGACTTTACCTACACCGTTGACTGCACGCCTCATCCCCGGTTGCCGGCAAATCTTACGACGAGCAACATCACCGGCTATGGTGCCACACTCAGCTGGGAGGGCAGCCACGACAGCTATGTGCTGCAATACAGGCCCTGGACGCAGGTAGGCGAAGACTTTACCGCAACCACCGCACTCAAGACCTACACCTATGACTTGAGCGAATTCAGCGGCACAGGCTCCATCGCCATCCGCCACTATGACGTATCCGATGTGTTCTACCTCAACGTCGACGATATCGTAGTCACCGACTCCGATGGCCAGACAGTCTTCTCGGAGGACTTCGAGAGCGCCGGCGGCGCCATGCCGATCAGCATCACCCCGAAAGACGTTGACGGCGACCAATATAACTGGGGCATCCGTTCCTGCAGCCTTGACGACAATGGCAATCCCACAGGCAACGGAAGCTATTGCGCCACGTCAGCCAGTTGGATACAAGGCTACGGCGCCATCACCCCCGACAACTGGCTGGTAATATCCGATGTGCCGATGGGCGGCACCCTCACCTTCGTGGCAAGAGGTCAGGACCCCACCTATCCGGGCGATAACTTCGGCGTCTTCGTAAGCCCCGACGCCATCGTGACCGAGGCAACCCTCGACGCTTCCCCCTATGAGCTCACCAACCTGACCCCCAACACCTGCTACATGTGGCAGGTGAAAGGCCTCCTCGGCGAAGAGGAGAGCGCGTGGGCAGCAGCCTCCTTCAGGACGCTGGATGTCCCCAAGGTATTCGAGGGCACCACCGACAGCGATTGGGATGAGCCCACCAACTGGAACCCCGAAGGCGTTCCCACCTATGCCGACAGGGTGCGCATCGACGTCCCCGTCATCATCCAGCCCGGCACCATAGCCCAGGCCAGCAAGGTAACCCTCGGCACCGACGGCACCATCACCGTCAGGACCGGCGCCCAGCTCAAGCAGGGCTCAGCCACCCTCAAGGTCACCATGGACAGGGACGTCAATGCCGACACCCCCGTCATCATCGCCACCCCCTTCACCGGCCGCACCCAGTTGGGCTACTCCGACTCCTGGAGCCATGTAACCGGCCTCAACACAGGCAACTACAACCTCTACGCCTTCGACTCCTCTGAGGAACTCGAGTGGATAAACTATAAGGAGAAATCCGACCATATAGCCTTCACCGCCGCCAACACCCTCGAAGGCCTGCTCGACGGCATGGGCTACTACTACTCCACGGCCGACGACTGGGGACTGGAGTTCACCGGCGTCACCCCGTCGAGCTACAACAACACCATCACCAAGTCGCTCATCTACGACAATACGTCCACCGCGCCCTTCAACGGCTGGTCGCTCTTAGGCAACCCCTTCACCTGCGACGGATATATCACCTACAGTGAGCCCGCCACCTTCTACAAGCTCAATGCCGCCGGCGACGCCTATGAGGCCTACGACGGTGCCGTAGTGCTTGCCCCCGGCGAAGGCGCCTTCATCTATACCCAGGCCTCCGGCACCATCACCTACTCCTCCGAGGTGGGAGATGTCAGCCCCGTCGCGCCCGACGCCACGCTGCCCGTCAGTCCGCTACCCGGCTTCCCGGTATGCCAGGATGCCTCAGGCCCCGCAGACATAGCCATAGCCAATGCCGTCGACAATACCAGCCTCATCAACGGCTATAGCAACCGCGTATGCAACGTAACCCTCACCGACCGCACCCTCTTCTGCGACAACGAGTGGAACACCCTCTGCCTGCCCTTCGGCCTCAGCGCCGACCAGATAGCCAACGGCAGCCTGGCAGGAGCCGACATACGCAGCCTCACCAGCGCATCGCTCTCAGAGGAAACCCTCACCCTCATCTTCACTCCCGTTGACAATATCGAGGCGGGCAAGCCCTACATCATCAAGTGGGCATCCGGAGCCGACATCACCAATCCCCAGTTCAACGGAGTGCTCGTCAGCGCCAGCACCGCCAACTTCAAGAGCGACGATGAGACCATCGACTTCCTGGGCACCTACAGCATGACAGCCTTCGACACCGAGGTGACCGACATCCTCTTCATGGACAGCGGCAGCCAGCTCAAGTGGCCGTTGCCCGGAGCCACCATCGGCGCATGCCGTGCATACTTCAAGCTCGCCGGTGGCTCACCCGCCAAGCACTTCGTCCTCTCCTTCGGCAGCGCCGATGATGACGACGACATCACCGCCATCAATGGTCAATGGTCAATGGTCAATGGTCAATCGTCAATGGCCAATGGTGAGTGGTACACCCTCAGCGGAGTTAGGCTCAACGGCAAGCCCACCGCCAAGGGCATCTACATCCACAATGGCAAGAAGACGGCAATACAGTGATAGTTGATAATTGAATGCTGAAAGCATCGCGAAGGCTCTGTCAGTGGTCGGCGAAGCCGGGCTGACAAAAAAGAGCCTGAGAGCGAAGCGGCATAGTTGATAATTGAAAATTGAAAATTAGCAAGCCAAGAATTATATTTGAGATTTGAGGTTGGAGGTTTGAGATTTGAATAACGAAAACGATAACGAAAACGAAAAAATCTGTAAGATCCGTTAGATCGGTGTTCTTTAACCACGGATATAGCGGATTGAACAGATGAGTTTAACGAAAACCCGCGGCAAGCAGAGGTATTAATATTTGGAAAAAGGGATGGCGGAATGACGAATATTTCGTAATTTTGCAGCGTGAAGAAGGCCTATTTTAGGCAATAATTTGCATTAAATGATTGTCACACTGTCATTTGTCGTCAAATTCGCAACCTTGGAAATGTGTAAAAACGGCTTTTAAAAACTCTTAGGATTCGTGATTATGAAGCGCAAGATATACGACCTGCTAGTACGATGGAAGCGGGAGAAGAACGGAACGACGGCACTTATGATTGAGGGAGCCAGGCGTGTGGGGAAGAGCTATATTGCCCTGGAATTCGCCAGAAACGAGTATGACTCGTTTATCCTCATCGATTTCAGTAAGGCTCCGGCACGAGTAAAAGGCTGGTTCGACGAGTATCTGGAAGATATCCCGACGCTGCTGCAGAATATACAACTGCATTACAAGAAGCAGTTGACGCCAAGGCGATCACTCATCATCTTCGACGAGGTGCAAAAGTGCCCTCGGGCGCGTGAGGCTATCAAGGCACTGGTGGAAGACGGACGGTTCGACTACCTGGAGACGGGGTCGCTGATATCCATCAAGAAGAACGTGGAAAACATTGTGATTCCGTCGGAAGAGGACGGCATCGATATGTATCCGATGGACTTTGAGGAGTTTCTATGGGCAATGGGCAACGAGGTGATGATGCCGTACATCCGTGGGCAGTTTGAGAGACTGAAACCGATGGGTGAGTTCCACCGGGAGGCACTGCACTATTTCCGTCAGTACCTGATAGTGGGCGGTATGCCGCAGGCGGTGGCAGAGTATGCTGCGTCAAGGGACTTTACGCGAGTGGATTCAGTGAAACGGCAGATTCTGCGGCTGTACAAGAATGATATCAAAAAGTATGCGGGCACGGCGTTGGCAAGAGTGAGTGCTATTTACGATGCCATACCTGGGCAGTTACAGAAGAAGGAAAAGAAGTTTACGCTGTCGGCATTGAAGGACGAGGCCCGGATGCGGGAGTACGACAGTGCATTTTTCTGGTTGGAGGATTCGAAAATTGTGAACATCAGCTACAATACGACGGCTCCAAACATCGGCCTGCAATTGAACGAGGACCGGACGGCCCTGAAGTGCTACTTCTGCGACACGGGGTTGCTGATTTCGCTGGCGTTCAGCGCAAGAGGTATTGTGACGAACGAGATATACCAGAAACTAATGTTCGACAAACTGGAAGTGGACGAGGGAATGCTGGTGGAGAACATCGTGGCTCAGATGCTGAAGGCATCGGGCAACGAATTGTTTTTCTATTCGAACTATAATAAACAGGATGCAGAGAGTCGCATGCAGGTGGACTTCCTGATACAAAAGGAGGTGGTGACATCGCGACACAACATCTCGCCCATCGAGGTGAAGAGTAGCACTGGTTATACGCTGACATCGATACAGAAGTGTATCAGGAAGTTCGGGCAGTACATGAGCACACCGTATGTGTTGCATACGAACGATGTAGAGCGGAAGGACGGGTTAGTGTTCCTACCGCTGTATATGACGGGACTGCTATAAGAGAATCTGTATCTGCTCTCCGAAGTGCCAGGCATCCACATACATTCACAGCCATGCTGGAACCTTAACGACAACTATAACTCGCTTCGCGGCACGCAGATGGCGCAGATTTGGATAAATTGAGAATTGATAATTAATAGTTGATAATTGAAAATTATTTGCGAAGTCCCGATTGGGGATTGAGCAAACACTAATCTCACGAATTATACAAATAAGTTTAACGAAAACGATAACGATAACGAAAACAAAAAATCCGTTAGATCCGTGCGATCCGTGTTTTTTAACCACGGATTATTCGGATTGAACGGATAAGGATAACAGGGATTATTTGAGGTTGGAGGTTTGAATAACGAAAACGAAAACGAAAACGGAGCCTCTCCCCACCCCTCCCCTCAAGGGAGGGAGCCCTGGCGCCAGAGTTCTCCCCTTGAGGGGGAGTTAGAGGAGGCTTTGAGGTTTGAGGTTGGAGGTTTGAGAATTATTTGCGAAGTCCCGATTGAGGATTAAAGAATGTTAAACTTTAGGGGGAAATTAAACTTTGCCACGACATAGCTGTCTTACAAACAGAAAATGTTTAATCTGCTAAAATAATTACGACAATGAAACGAACAATCATTTTTTGCCTCAGCCTTATCATGGGGCTCGCCACAATGATGGCACAGGACGCCGCTAAGTGCGACCAACAGAACAAGGGGCAGCGCCCCATGCTAAGCCCCGAACAGAAGGCTCAGCTCATCACCGACCGCATGGTCAAAGCCTACGACCTCAACGACGACCAGAAGACAAAGCTCTTCGACCTCAACCTCAAGGCCCTCAGCCGTCAGGCATGCCACAGAGGCCATAAGGCCGACTGTCCCAAGGATAAGCAGCAGTGCAACAAAGACAAGCAGCAGTGCCCCAAGACCGACTGCAAGAAGGACGGCGCCAAGGCCGAGTGCCCCAAGGACAAGAAGGACTGCAGCAAACCCGACTGCAAGGGTGAAGGTCATCAGTGCGAGAAGGGCGAAGGCCATCATCCGATGCCCTATGTAAAAGCCCTTGCCGAGATCCTCACCCCCGAGCAGTTCCAGGCCTGGCGCACCGACAAGATGATCGAGCGCAGCCTCATGCCCAAGCGCAACGCCGGTCCGCAGGGCCACCGTGGCCAGTTCGGTCGCCGTGGCGGCAAGGGTCAGTGCCCCCAAGGCATGAAGGACTGCCAGAAGCCCTGCCCCAAGGACAAGCAGCAGTGCGCCAAAGCCGACTGCAAGAAAGACTGCACAAAGTGCAAGGACTGCAAGAAGGGCTGCGATAAGTGCAAGGACTGCAAGAAAGACTGCTCCAAGTGCAAGGACTGCAAGAAATAATTCACTCCCTTTTCATAATACTCAACCGATCCCCGATGGACTCCATCGGGGGTTTTTATCGTCCTTAAGAGCGGCGCTTCTCTTCCTTGGCCAGTTCGGCAGGGATGCGGAAGGCGGCGTAGAGCTCGAAGATGGCGGCGATGAGGAGTGCTATGAGCCACTCGTTGTGGCGCATATAGGTCATGTGGTACTGGTGGCCGAACATAAGGGCACCGCTGAGCACCAGGAGCAGGGCTCCGAAGATCTGCTGGCGGCGCAGGCGCCGGATGACTATGTTGGAGCCTTCGTAGCTCGCCAGCATCTGCATGGAGGCGAACATCAGCGCGCCCGCGCTATATATATAAGGTGCAAGCTTGCTCTCGAGGGGGTTGATCATGGCCCCGATAATGACGAGCACACCGCCCAGACGGTAGATAAACAGTTGGATTTTATTCAGTTGCTTCATGTTCTTCAAATATGTAGACATCCTCGTTCTCGTTCTTCATATAGTATTTCTCACGGGCTATGCGCACCACGGCATTAGGGTCGCGCTGCAGCTCCATATACAGGCGCGTGTCGCGCTCATACTGAGAGCGGTAGGCCTCTATCTCCGCCTTCAGGGCCACCTCCTCCTTGTATAGCTGGTAGCGGTTGTAGAGGCTGTTGGAGTCGAGGTAGGCAATAAGTGCCACGAAGATGACTATGGTGGTGGCATACTTGTGGCGGCCTAGGTATCTGAAGAAACGTTTGATGGTGGGCATGGGAGGGAGTAAAAGGTTGAGGAATTAGGAGTTAATAGATCCCCTCTTATCCCCCTAAAGGGGGAGGATCGGTTAGCGGTTAGTGGTTAGCGGTTAGCGATTATCGCGCTCTGTCAAGAGCCATGTGATTTCACAATTTAACAATTTACAATTTCACATTTTTATTTTGTTCAGTCGTGAGCCATTTTAATTTCACAATTTGACAATTTACTATTTCACAATTTAGCAAGCCGTTGGGCATAAATTTTTGAAAAATTTCTGACAATTTCTGTGCCGTTTCGCTCTCAGGCTCTTATTTGTCAGCCCGGCTTCGCCGACCACTGACAGAGCCTTCGCGATGCCTTCGGCATTCAGTGCCCACTTCCGGACTTGGCTAAATCTCAAATCTCAATGCCGAAGGCATCGCGAAGACTTTCGTCGGCTGTCGGCGAAGCCGGTGCCGACACAGAAAGAAAGTCTGAGAGCGAAGCGGCAGCAATTAAATTTAATTTTCTTACTCTTATCACTATGTCAAGCAACACAAACCAGAAATTTCCTTGGACGAAGCATTTTTGGCTTAACGTCCTGTCGTCAACTGTCGGTTTCATTATCGGCGGTGTAATCCTTACCTTCATTGGTATCGCCATCATCGTGGCCCTTATGGCAGGCGGAAGCAGCTCTGCCCCCGTAGAGAGAAACAGTGTGCTGCATATCCACCTCAGCGGCGTGCTCAATGAGCAGCAGCGCGACAATCCCCTGATGGCCCTTATGGGCGGCGACGAGGAGTCTCTCGGCCTCAACGAGCTCATCAGGGCCATCAGCCTGGCCAAGGATAACGACAATATCAAGGCTATCTGGCTGGAGGGCGGCGTGATGGGCGCCGATCCCGCCTCTATGCAGGAGCTGCGCGGCGCACTCCAGGACTTCAAGAAGTCGGGCAAGAAGATCTATGCCTATGCCGACAACTATCTTCAGGGCACCTACTATATCTGCTCGGTGGCCGACAAGGTGGTCCTCAACCCCATCGGCACCGTGGACTGGCACGGCATCAGCTCGCAGATAATCTTCTATAAGGACCTGATGGCCAAGCTCGGAGTCAAGATGCAGGTCTTCAAGGTCGGCACCTACAAGAGCGCCGTCGAGCCTTTCACCGAGACTCAGATGACTCCCGCCAACAGGGAGCAGGTGACGGCTTTCATCGGCGATATATGGCAGAACTTCGTTAGCGACGTGAGCAAGAGCCGCAAACTGTCGGCTGAGACTCTCAATGCCCTGGCCGACAAGTTTATGGCTTTCGCGCCCAGCAAGGAGGTAAAGGCCAGCAAGCTCGTCGACGAGCTGATGTACAAGGATGAGTTCACCGACATGCTGAAGAAGACCCTCGGCGTGGACGATGACGACGACCTCAGCCTCGTCAAGCCGTCGGCTCTCTGTGAGTCGAAACCGCAGGATGTGAATGCCCGCAACCAGATAGCCGTCTACTATGCCGAGGGCGAGATCGTTGACGTGGCAGAGGCAGGCATGATGGCGGAGGCAGCCATCGTGGGCAGCAAGGTCAACAAGGACCTGCAGAAGCTGGCCGCCGACGACAATGTGAAGGCCGTGGTGCTGCGCATCAACTCCGGCGGCGGCAGTGCCTACGCCTCCGAGCAGATGTGGCACAATATCAAGCGCCTGGCCAAGAAGAAGCCCGTGGTTGTCTCCATGAGCGGACTGGCAGCCTCCGGCGGCTACTATATGTCGGTGGGCGCCGACTATATCTTTGCTGAGCCTACCACGCTGACCGGCTCCATAGGCATCTTTGGCATGATTCCCGACGCCAGTGAGCTGCTGACCAATAAGCTGGGACTGAGATACGATGTCGTTAAGACCAACAAGCTCTCCGACTTCGGCAATGTTGCACGCCCGTTCAATGAGGAGGAGGGCAGCCGCCTGCAGAGCTATGTGGAGAACGGCTACAGCCTCTTCTTGAGCCGTGTGGCACAGGCCCGCAAGAAGACTACCGCCCAGGTGGACAGCATCGCACAGGGCCGCGTATGGACTGGCCGCCAGGCCCTCAAGCTCGGTCTGGTGGACAAGCTCGGCACCCTCGACGATGCCGTCAAGTATGTTGCCTCCAAGGCCAAGATGGGCGACGACTACACCGTTGTGGACTATCCCGAGGTGCTGCCCTGGTATGCTGAGCTGGCACTGAGCAGCGCCAGTGAGCAGGCATACGCCGCCAAGCTGCGCACCACCCTCGGCGAGCTCTACGAGCCCTTCGTAGCCATACAGGGACTCAAGAACGGCGGCAGCGTATTCGCCCGCATGCCCTACGTCATTAAGATCAAATAGTACGGTAAACGAGATATTGTTTGAGGTTTGAGATTTGAGATTTGAGATTTGAGATTTAGCCAAGTCCGGAAGTGGGCACTGAAAGAAATTGTCAGAAATTTTTCAAAAATTTATGCCCAACGGCTTGCTAAATTGTGAAATAGTAAATTGTCAAATTGTGAAATCACATGGCTCTTGACAGAGCGCGAAGCGCGATAACGAAATTGGCAGAAAAGAACTTTATAACCTATCCAGCGCTGCGGCCTTTGGCATGGATCTTCGGTCGCATAATGCGGGAGCGCAACCGGCGCTTTGACACCGGGCGCATCCCTGTGCAGTCCGTTGCCGTGCCCGTTATTAGCGTGGGCAACCTCAGCGTCGGCGGCACGGGCAAGACCCCCATGTGCCGTTGGCTGCTTAAGGTTCTGAAGGAGCAGGGGCTCCATCCCGCCATGCTCTCGCGTGGCTACGGCAGGAAGACCAGCGGATTCCTCGCCCTCCACGCCGGCAGCACAGCCGATGAGGTGGGCGACGAGCCGCTGGAGGTGTTCAGTTCTTTCGGCGGCGATGTGCCCGTGTTCGTCTGCGAAGACCGTGTAAGCGGAGCGCAGCAGCTGCTGCAGCACGACAGCAGCATCAATGCCATAGTGCTGGATGATGCCTACCAGCACCGCTTCCTCCACCGCGACATCAATATACTGCTTACCGACTACCGCCGCCTCTACACCCACGACCGAATGATGCCCGAGGGACGGCTGCGCGAACTGCCGGAGGGGGCAGCCAGAGCCGACATAATAATAGTGACCAAATGCCCTGCCGACCTCAGCAGTGAGCAGGCCGACGCCATAACCCGCGAGCTGCAGCCCCTGGAGAGCCAGCAGGTCTTCTTCTCTGCCATAAGCTACGAGCCCCTGCAGGCTGATGACCTGGGCAGCCAGCGCCTGCTGATATTCACGGGCATTGCCAACCCCCAGCCGCTGGTCAGCCACTATGACGGCAGGAGCCTCTCGCTGCAGACGCTGCGATTCCCCGACCATCACCGGTTTACAGACAGCGACATCGCCAGGGTGGCAGCAGCAGCCAGACAGGCCGACATAGTGATAACCACAGCCAAGGATTTCAGCCGCCTGCCCGCGAGCATCCCCGACAGCCTGCACAGCAAGCTCCACGTGCAGCACATAGACGTGGAGATACTGCTGGGGCAGGAGGAGGAGCTAAAGGAGACTTTCTCCAACCTTTCCTCCCGGGGAGAGGAGAGCTGACCTTATTAAAAAAACAAGAACAATGGATAAGAGAACAGAAATATCTACGCTTGGTGAGTTTGGGCTTATCCGGCACCTCACCGATGACATCAAGCCACAGCAGGCCAGCACCCTAAAAGGCGTGGGCGACGACTGCGCAGTGATAGCCACACGCGGCAGCGAGACGCTGGTGCCAACCGATCTGCTGCTGGAGGGCATACACTTCGACCTGACATACGTGCCGCTGAAGCACCTGGGATACAAGGCTGCATCGGTGAACATATCTGACATCTACGCCATGAACGGCACGCCCACCCAGATGGTGGTGAGCGTGGGCATCAGCAAGCGCTTCAGCGTGGAGGATATGGAGCAGCTATACGACGGCATCAAGCTGGCATGCCGCAACCACGGCGTAGACATAGTGGGCGGCGACACCACCTCATCGCTGACAGGCCTGACCATCAGCATAACATGCATAGGCACGGCGGAGAAAGACGACATCGTCTATCGCTCGGGAGCCAAGGACACCGATCTCATCTGCGTGAGCGGCGACCTGGGGGCTGCCTATATGGGCCTACAGCTGCTGGAGAGGGAGAAGGCGGTGTTTGCCCAGCAAGGCGGCAACGACCAGGAGGTGCAGGCGCAGCCCGATTTTCAGGGCAAGGAATACCTGCTGGAGCGACAGCTGAAGCCCGAGGCACGCGGCGATATCGTCAAGCAACTGAGAGATGCGGGCATCAAGCCCACGGCAATGATTGACGTGTCGGACGGCCTGTCGTCGGAACTGCTGCATATATGCCATGAGAGCCACTGCGGCTGCTCCATCTACGAGGAACGCCTGCCTATCGACTATCAGACGAGCATCCAGGCCGAACAGTTTGGCATCAGCGCCGTAACATGCGCCCTCAACGGCGGCGAAGACTACGAACTGCTCTTCACCGTGAGCCTCAAAGACTACGAGAAAATCAGTCAGCAGGAGGGCATCCACATCATCGGGCGCATACAGAAGGAAGAGCTCGGCGCACAACTGGTGACTCGCGACGGCGCCGAATATCCGCTGCAGGCACAGGGATGGCAGCACCTGTGAGGAGTTAGGAGTTAGGAATTAGGAATTAGGAGTTAGGAACCAAGTAATTTCACAATTTGACGATTTCACGATTGGACGATTTAGCCGAGTCCGGTAGCGGGCGATTACAAACACGGATTGCACGAATCTAACGGATAAAGGTCACACGGATAAAACAAAAACCATCCGTTCAATCCGAATAATCCGTGGTTAAATAACACGGAGCGCACGGAGCTAACGGATAAAGATCACACGGATAAAACAAAAGCCATCCGTTCAATCCGCTAGATCCGTGGTTAAATAAAAAAGACTATGCTGCTATACAGTGATCTAACATATGCAATTAATGGAGCCGCTTTCCAAGTGTATAATAATCTGGGGCACGGCTTCCTTGAGGCAGTGTATCAAGAAGCACTGGAGATAGAGTTTAAGAGACGTAGTATTCCGTACGAACGAGAGAAAGAGTTGAAAATCGCATACGACGGTGTAGAGCTAAGACAAACTTACAAAGCAGACTTCGTATGCTATGACAAGATAATCGTAGAACTCAAGGCAGTGAACGCGCTGGATGATGTTCACCGGGCTCAAGTATATAATTATCTTCACGCCACAGGCTTTAAGCTTGGTTTGCTATACAACTTCGGATGTACTGATGAATTAGAGAAAGAAAGAATAATAGTTTAACGAACACAGATCTAACAAATTAACACGGATTTGTCCTTAAACTCTCGTCTCACACGGATAAAACACGCAATATCCGTTCAATCCGAATAATCCGTGGTTATAAAACACAGATCTCACGGATTGAACGGATAATCAAAATTCTCTAATTCTTGACAGAAAAAAATCTCTCGCCTCTTGACAGAGCGCGAAGCGCGATAAACCGTAAACAGTAACCGCTAACCGCTCAACGCTAACCGCTAACCGCTAACCGCTAAACGCTAACCTAGGGGTTAAAAGTCGCCCTGCATAATCTGCATGTTCAGGCGGGCATCCTGGAGATAGCTCTGCACTTCGGGATTCTGGAGGAATGACTCGGGGGCATGCTTGATAATCTTTTCTATCTGGGGAGTGATGACGGGATAGAAATACTGTTGGGCATACTCCATGAAATAAATAGGACCAAGCACATTGTCGCTGTTGCTACTGATGAAATTGATCCATAGTTTGTCGAGACGGTCCTGCAGATATTCATTGCGGCGCTCAATCTGCATGTGGGTGGAGGGTGATGCTCCGGCCATAATGAGACGAGCAAGATTGTGGGTGTTGCTCTGGAGCTCGCTCTGCAGACGGGCATTCTCGTTGAGGAACTTATACAGGCGGTCGTTGAGGGTGCCGCCGCGCACCGTCTGCTCAGTATCGGTAAAGCTGATCTGTATCTCACCGCTCTCCAGCACGATAGGCAACAAGCTGTTGGTGCCCATATAGAGCTGCGCCATGCAGACGGTGTCGATAATGCCCTCAAAGCCAAAGCGGCCGTGGATAACCTCGGTGGAGTCGTAGGGCTCTACGGAGCGGTCGGCACTCAGCACCTTGAGGTATAGCACATTGCCATCGTAGGTGGGTACCGACGAATTACCCATGATATTATACTGATCGCTGCACGAAGAAAGCAGCGCCATCATGGGGGCTATGAGCATTATGACAAACTTGGGCATGTCAGCTTATTGATTTTGACATGCAAAGATATTCGTTTATCTGCAAAGAAGTTAGTGTTTGAGCAATAATTAAGTGAGATTTTAGCATTATTTTTGATTTGCTCAACGTCATGCCGAGTTTTTTAACACTTTATTAAACCAATGTCGCAGTTTTTCAGTACCTTTGCAACAACAGCAAGAACAAACCACATATCATCATGGCAGAAAACAAATACTACAAGCTAAGCTACGAGCTCTTTGCCCACAGCAACAAGGACGCGGTGCCTATACTGGTGGAGAAAACAAGTGCCGACCACCCCTTTGAATTCATAACAGGACTGGGATATACCCTACCCGACTTTGAGGAAGAGATATCCAAGCTGGAAAGCGGCGTGAAGTTTGACTTCACCATTCCCTGTGAGCACGCCTACGGCGAATATGACGAGGCGCACGTGAAGACGCTGCCCAAGGATATCTTCCGCGACAAGGACAACCACTTCGCGATAGAGAGCGTGTACCCCGGCAACGTGATACCGATGGAGAACGAGGATGGACTGCAGTTTGAGGGCCTGGTGAAGGAAGTGAACCCCACCAATGTGGTGGTGGACTTCAACCACCCCCTGGCCGGCATGGACCTGCAGTTCCGGGGCGAGGTGATCAACACCCACGAAGCTACCCCACAGGAGATGAGCACCTTCCTCACCATGATGTCGGACGAATGCAGCGGATGCGAAGGCGGAGAGTGCCATTGCGAACACTGCCACGGGAAATAGTTGATAGTTGA
>CADAZW010000072.1 GCA_902792555.1 uncultured Bacteroidales bacterium
TCAATAGCGGCGAGAGTGCCGACATCACCGTATTCCTTGTGGAAGGCACCGCGCCCTACACCTTTACCATCACCGACCAGCAGGGCAACACCGTTCACTCCGAGCAGCTCACAGAACTGCCCTCCGAGGATGACGGTTTCATCTACACCGCCGAACCAACTGAGAGTGTGGTTTACACCCTGACAGCCACCGACGCACTGGGCAAGAGCTCCAGTCAGAAGATAACCATCTACGTTATCAGCGGCGAGGAGGTAGCCACCTTTGAGGATATCACCATTGGCGACGAGGGGCACATCAGCGTCAGCACCGATGAGGACGATATGCGCACCTACTTCGTAAGCGGCTCTTACAAGTTCAGCTTCGGCTGCATGCACGACTACAAATACTGGTACCACTATGGCTACGCCAACAGCACCGCCACCACCTTCACCAGCCTAAACGACCAGTGGAACAATGCCGTGGGCGGCGGCTACGACAACTCCAGCAACTATGGCATAGCCTACTGTGCAGCATTCAACGGTCCCTCCTATGTCGAGGTGCTCCACAGTGACGACGGCGCAGTCATACCCGGCTTCTTCATCACCAACACAGCCTACGCCAAGAGTTCAATGGAGCAGGGCGACGTGGCAGGCATAGAAGCCAAGGTGTTTGGCCAGGGTGACTGGTTTAAGCTCACAGCTACGGGCTACAATGCCGACGGCGAGCAAACGGGAACCACCGACTTCTACCTTGCCGACTTCCGCTCTGAGAACGAGGCCGACCGCTATATTGTCAGCGACTGGCAGTACTTCGACCTCTCCGTGCTGGGACAGGTCAAGAAGGTTGGCTTTGAGCTCACCAGCTCTGACAACGGAGAATATGGAATGAACACTCCTGCCTACTTTGCCTTCGACAACTTCGGCGCACTGCCCGAGGTAATGCTGACCGATGCCGAGGGCTACGACGCAACCACCGAGAAGGCTGTCAGCAAAGTCAGCTACTCACGCACCATGCCAAGCAAGGGCGAAGGAGCCACCTCCGAATGGGGCACCCTGTGCCTGCCGTTCAACATACCGGTAGCTGATAACAGCGGCATCACCTTCTACACCGATGGCAGCGTAAACGGTAGCACCCTTACCCTCACCGAGGCCACCGAGGCCGAGATAGAAGCCGGCACCCCGGTAATATTCCACCTCAGCGAAGGCACCACACTCAACGTGAGCGCCACCGGCACCACGCTGAAGCCTGCATCGCAGCTTACCACCAGCGGAGCACTCAACCTCACAGGTACCTACGAGGTAAAGAAGATTACCGACCCCAATGCCTACTACATCAAGGGCGACCGCTTCTGGCGCTGCAATGAGAGTTTCAACATAGCCCCCTTCCGTGCATACTTCACCATAGAGGGAGCAGGCTCGCCGTCATTCGGCATCAGCACCGATGATGACCTGACAGCCATCAGCCGTATCCTTGGCGAAGGCGATGCCACGATAATCGGTTACTTTGATGCCGCAGGCGTGCGCCACTCTGCTCCCCAGAAGGGTATAAATATTGTGCGCTACTCCGATGGTCACACCGCAAAGATAATAATCAAATAAATCCCCTTAACCACACATAATCATGAAAAAAGAATATATCCATCCACGCGTCTCAGTGATAGCCCTGCATGCCACAGCACTGCTCCAGCTGTCGGGCGGCGGCGAAGGCAACAAGGACGACTGGGCCGAGAGCCGCAGGTTCTGGGGCAACACACCTTGGGAACCTGAGGAAGAGGAAACCGATTCTGATGTTCTATTCGACTGACACCTATCCAAGGGCAAATATACTGAAAATGAAGAAATCCATTCTTACATTGTTGTTAGTTGGCTGGGCGAGCCTTGTGCTCGCTCAGCACAACCCTTACATCAGCAGGGTGTACGACTTCCGTCCCGCCCCGGGCCAGTTTATCAACACCCTGCCGCCATGGACGGAGGGCGACACCGAGGAGGACATGATCAGCAAGGCCAACGACTGCCTTGTCGACAACAATCAGGAGATGATATGCCTGGGCGGCTTCGGCGGCTACGTGGTCTTTGGCTTCGACCACCCCATAGTAAACGTCAGGGGAGAATACGACATGCAGATAGACGGCAATGCCTTCTACTCCGAGTCCAACCCCTCCTCCACCACAGCCCTGGGCGGCAGCAGCGAGCCCGGCATAGTGATGGTGAGCAGCGACGACAACGGCAACGGACTGCCCGACGATGAATGGTATGAGCTGGCAGGCAGCGACTATTACAAGGCAGAGACCGTGCACAACTACAAGATAACATATTACCGCACCCCCGCCGACCACGTAGCTACCCCCCACCCCACCAACCGCATGCTCAACGACACATCCTTTGTGAGGTGGACGGCCAACGACACCATCACCGGCTACATCGCCAAGAATGTCTATCACCGCCAGAACTACTACCCCAACTGGATAGAGGAAGACTCCATCACCTTCTGCGGTACAAAGCTCGCCAACAATGCCGTGGACGAGAGCGGCAAGGGCACCTACTACGTGCTCTACTGCTTCGACTGGGGCTACGCCGACAATCACCCCAACACCACCGACATGTCGAAATTCAACATCGACTGGGCCGTGGACTCCGAGGGCAACCATGTGGACCTCGACCAGATAGACTTCGTCAAGGTCTATACCGCCGTCAATCAGTATGCCGGCTGGCTGGGCGAGACGAGCACCGAGATACTCAACGCCTACGACCTTCACCCCGACGAGGAACCCACCGCTGTAAAGAATATAGAGAACAGAGAACAGAGAACAGAGAATAAATCTCAAACCTCAAACCTCAACCCTCAAATTCTCTACGACCTCAGCGGCAGGAGGGTGGCAGCCACCGAGGCCGCCCATGGAGTCTACATCAGGAAGACTCCCGGCCGCACCACAAAGATACTGATCAAATAAAACCCGTTTAACCCTTTTAATTATTAACCACAAAGAAATGAAAAGAATTTGTTTGCTTATACTCTTGATGGGCATGATCACTCTTTCCGCCTTTGCAGCCAATGTCACGGTCAACATGAATGCCGTTTCAAAGACCATGAAGCTGACCAACAAGGCTACAGGCGTGAATGTTGATGTAGGCACTCCCTCCGGCACGACCTACACCTTCACCGCTGCCGCAGGCGACTATGTGCTGACTGCCTACGGCACCAACGGCACCACGGTCAACGGCACCTTAGGCATCACCGTTACCGATGAGGCCGAGCAGACCTTCAAGGTATTCACCATTACCGCCTGGGCCACCAACAGCGGATGGACCCTCAACACCGACTACACCATCCAGGCCTCCGTCAGCGGCAAGGACGGAGTGGCCCGCGACATCGTTGTCGGCAATTCCGTCACTGCCGGGCGCATCACAATACCCATGCTGGATGCCGACACATATATCTGCCAGTTCGTACCCTCGGCAGCAAAAGCCTCGGCAGGCTATATGACAGGCACCAAGACGGGCACCGTCTCCTTCAACACCAATGCCAGCATGGCCATCCCCATGGGGTTAGAATACAGCATCACCGTGCCCCAGGAGGCAGAGCTCTTCCTGGGCACCAAGTCAGCCCACTACAAAGCCTTCGACCAGACCATGCCTGAGTCCGTGACCACCCAGGGCAACCAGAAGGTCTACACCTTCAAGCTGGCAAGCGCACAGAATTACAACTTCCGCACCTGGACAGCCGACGGCATGACCTACGCCGGCTATTTCACCGCCAACACCGATGCCACCAAGATGCCCCAGCTGCAGTTTGCATCCTCCGACTACACCAGCCGCATACCGGGAGAGGTGCGCCGCGACAACCTGGCGCAGACGGGCGACATCCTGCTCAACATCAACGAGCGCGGCCACCTCAACATGACCACCGGCGACACCTACGACGTTACCGGCATGCGCTCATGGCAGGCCACCGACAATACCACCAACAATTACTATATCGAGCCACGCTTCCGCTTCAAGGTGCTCAATGAGCAGGGACAGCCCGACAATAGCGTGGTCACCTTCGATACCTACGAGACCAATGTCAACCCATGGGTCAGCATGAGGGCCGTAGGCACCGGCACAGCCATCGTCCTGGTCACCTACGACGCCATCAACCTCACCTACTACAACAACAGCGCCACGGCTTCCAACTATATCAACGGTCCCTTCTTCGGTGCCATCTGGCCTGAGAACACCGGCGTCTATGTCGTCACCGTCAACGGCGATGCCGGCGGCATCGTCCCCAACATGACCATCCATGAGGACAAGGACTTCGCCCAGAGGGTAGCCGGCAAATATGTGGATGCCGAGCACGACGTGTTCTACTATCCCAGCACCCAGAGCGGTGCCACCTACACCTTCTCCCCCACCGGCGTGAGCAATGTGACGATAGCCTCGCCCACCATCGACGAACTGGGCGTCAGCTATTCAGGATTCTCCACCGCGGGAGTAACCGCCAATGCCGACGGCTCCTACACCCTGCTACTCAAGGAGGGCCGCAATATCGTCAAGCTGACCGATGCCTCCGGCCATAGCGCCTACCAGGTGCTCACCGCCAAGCCCGTAGTTCTGACGCTAAGCAACGCCACCACCGGCAACAGCAGCTCCTTCAAGCCGGGCGACAAGGTGGAGGTAAGCTTCTCCACCGTCTATCACCCAGCCAACAAGCTGGCGGGCATCTACAACATGAGCGCCTCGCTGGGATACACCGAGCCCGCGCTGAGCGGGGCAGCCAACCAGTATGCCTTCGCATCCACCCCCGGAGCCCAGAAGGTATCCTTCACCATACCCACCTCATTCACAGAGAACACCTTCACCCTGACGGGCGGATATGTTAAGTCCAGCGGATTCGGCGACCCCTACGGCAACCACCGACTCGTCTCGCGCTCAGTGGGACGCAACCCCAACTTCGCAGCACAGAGCCGCACAGCCTACTTCGGACAGCTGCCCGACATAACCGTCGATGTGCTCATCCTGAATATCAAGGCCACCATAAGCACCGACGCTGCCAACCCCACAGTGACACTCACGTGCAGCGACGGCTCCGAAATCACACCCAATGCCGACGGCTCCTTCACCCTCACCTATCTGGGCACCTACTCCTACAAGGTGAGCGCCGACGGCTACAGCCCCAAGATGGGCACCTTTGAGGTGACAGAGGCCGACGGCAACGAGATAACCGTCAGCGTCCATCTTGACAAAGCCGATGCCAGCCTCTGGGACGGCACCTCCGCCGTCGAGCCCACACTGAAAAACGGCGTCTATCAGATCAGCACCGGCGCAGAGCTGGCGTGGTTTGCACAGACCGTCAACGCCGGCACCGTCAATATCAAGGGCCTCCTGCTCAACGACATTGACCTCGCATTCCACAACTGGACACCCATTGCCAGCACCAACACCTCTGCCAGGCGCTTCACCGGCTCCTTCGACGGACAGGGCCACACAGTCAGAAAACTTTTCGTACAGTCCACTTCCAACGGCGCAGGACTCTTTGGATATACCAGCGCCGCCACCATCAAGGACCTCACCGTTGAGGGCACCGTAAGCACCACCGGCAACTACGCCGGCGGCGTGGTGGCGTACATCACCGGCTCTGGCACCTCCATCACCGGCTGCACCAACAAGGCCACCGTCAGCGGCAAGCAGTACGTGGGCGGAGTGATTGGCTACGGCTCCAGCACAGCCACCATCGACCGCTGCGCCAATCTGGCAGCGGTAAGCGGCTCCTCCACCCATGTGGGCGGCATCGTGGGACAGTTCAACAGTGCCTCAATGGTCATCACCAACAGCTACAACCAGGGCAGCATCACTGGCAGCGACTACGTGGGCGGCATCACCGGACTGATGAGCTCCAACGGCACCATCACCAATGTCTATAACGTAGGCACCATCACCTCCGACGGCACCCGCACCGGCAGCATCCGCGCCATGGCAACATCCACCACCGCCACCAACAAGGTCACCAATGCCTATGCCGTCGAAAGCTACGCCAATGAGGTGAACACCACCATCGTAACCGACGCCGCCATGGCATCGGGCGAGGTAGCCATGATGCTCGGCAGCAGCTTCGGACAGGAAATAGGCGTAGAGCCCTACCCCGTGCTCGGCGGCAAGAAAGTCTATGCCACCGACGACGGCTTCACCAATATCTCCGACTACACCCTCGCCGTCCTCACCTTCGAGGACTCCGACTACAAGGGCGACACCAACTTTGCCGGCGAGGCCAACTGGTCCTCGCTCATCGACGACCCCCAGTACGGCGGCACACTCCTCTACGGCGACGGCTTCGGCTATGACTCCGCCGAGAGCTCCTACCGATGGGAGGACACCAACAATACCGGACTGGCCAGCATCCTCTCAGAGGGCTATGGCACCTGGAGCTACTGGTCGGGCGGACACGCCATCTCCAACTACGGCTCATCCGACATCGAGAGCTACGGCACCTTCGAGACACAGCTCACCGTCTATAACAGTGCCGCCACAGGCCTCACCCGCACCGGCAACGGCCATAACGGCTCCGACAACTTCGCCGTCCACTACGGCTACTCCGACAACTCCGGCTGGGGGCTGGGAGAGGAGAGCCTGCCCAACTTCTTCTTTGCCGACGGCAAGCCGCGCACCATCGACCATATGTATGTCAACAGCACCAACTACACCCTCAACTGCTTCCTCGAAGGCAACGGCCTGACAGCCAAGATCGGCGACAACGACTGGGCCAAGATAGTAGCCACCGGCTACAATGGCACCCAGGTCACTGGCACCGCCGAGCTCTACCTCTGCAACGGCCCCGACGACATCCTCATGGACTGGACCAAGTTTGAGCTCGCCTCGCTGGGCAACGTCACCAAGGTGGTGTTCAACATCCTGGGATCGTCTGACAACGGCTACGGCTATTCGCAGCCCGCCTACTTCGCCTACGACGACGTTGCCGTCCGCATGCCGGCACTCAACGTCCTCATCCATCAGGGCACAGCCACCGTCTATGCACAGGAAGACCTCACCCCCGCCCACATGCAGGAGATAGCCTCCAAGCTGCAGGGCAAGACCTTCACCACCCTCGACCTTAGCGCCACCGCCATTGCCGACGGCGTGAGGGCCGACGATATCACCCCGCTGCTCAGCGGCAACGCCATCGCCCTGCTGCCCAACGGCTCCACCCTGCAGGGACGCAACCTCGTGGCCGACGGCTTCTGCAGCAACCTCGTGCTTACCGACAGGAAGGACTTCGCTCCCGCCGCCGGCTTCACCGCCGCCAGCGCCACCTATGCCAAGGCATCCCTCGATGCCACCGGCTGGTACTCCTGCGTACTGCCCTACGCCTTCACCCTGCCACAGGGAGTAGAAGCCATAGGTAATGCCGCCGTTGAAGGCACCACCATCCGTTTTGAGGAACTGAGCGGCACCATCGAGGCCAACACACCCTTCCTCTACCGACTGGCGGAAGCTAGCGACGTAACCTTCTCGGCAACCGACGTAACAGTGGCCGCCGCCACACAGCCGGCCAGCGGAGCACTGCTGGGCACCTACACCCTCATTCCCGCAGGCGAGGCTACCGGCAAACTGATTCTCAACTCCGACGGCACCGCCTTTGCCACCGCCACCGAGACAGCCACCATACCCGCCTTCCGCGCCTACATCGAGGGCAGCGGTGCAGGCTCTAATGTCTATACCATCATCATTAGCGACGACCCCACCGGATTAGAGGAGTTAGGAGTTAAGAGTGATGAGTCAGGAGTTGACAAAAGTCAATCCGCTTACGACCTCAGCGGCCGCAAAATCAATTCTCAATCCTCAACTATCAACTCTCAATTACCCAAGGGCATATATATCGTTAATGGCAAAAAAATCATGAAGCAATGAAAAGACCATATATCCAACCGCTTTTAGACATAGTAGCCCTTCCCTCGGCCACCATGATGACCACGCTAAGCATAAAGGGCACCGCCGATGGCGAGGCCCGCTCACAGCGTTTCTACGACACCTTCGTATGGGAAGAAGAACCCGTCGAGACAGACGAAGGCGATGACCCCCTGTTCTGACAACATCCCTCCAATTTGTTGTATTTATAGTTGTTATGCCGCCGGCACCTTAGTGGTGTCGGCGGCTTGTATGAAGCAACCCCTCTCCTCTGCTCTCCCCTCAAGGGAGGAAGTTCTCCCCCCTAGGGGGAGTTAGAGGGGGCTCAACTCTCAACTATCAATGCCGAAGGCATCGCGAAAAATTGCTCTTGAGCAATGCTCTCTTTGAGAGAGCGGCTCGTCGGCTGTCGGCGAAGCCGGTGCCGACTACAAAGAGCCGCGAGAGCGAAGCGGCAATTATCAACTTTTTCCGTAGAGCACGGGATTGGTGTCGGCATCGTTATACATCTTCATCTGCTTATACACCTTCATATACTTGCGGCCTGCGGCGATGTCGTCCAGCAGCTGGGTGATAGCCTGCGAGAGGTCGCGCTGCTGCTCCAGCAGCACCCTCAGCTTGGCGCCGCATTTCTCGCGGTGCTCATCGGTGGCATCGGTGCGCTCAGCCTCCAGCCGCATGTGGTAAATCTTCAGTGCGAGGATGCTCAGTCGGTCGATGGCCCATGCCGGCGACTCCGTGTTGATGGTGGCGTCGGCCAGGGGCTTCACGTCGCGATAGACCGTGAGGAAATAGCTGTCGATGCGCTCCACCAGGTCCGTGCGGTCCTGGTTGCTCTTGTCGATGCGGCGCTTCAGCACCAGCGCGGCGGCGGGGTCGATGGCGGGATCGCGGATGATATCCTCAAAATGCCACTGCACGGTGTCAATCCAGCATTTCAGGTAGAGGTCATGCTCTATCTGCCCCTGGGGATAGGGGTTACTGATAGGCGTATCAACATTGTCGGTAACGTGGTAGTCACGGATGGCAGCCTCAAAGATAGGCTGGCAGAGTTTAACAAATTCCATAGCTTTTAGGTTTTATACGGCAAATATAAGACTTTTTCTTATTACTCCTTACCACTTACTCCTTTTTTTATTCTTTTTTTAATCCTAATTCCTAACTATTAACTTTTTCTCCTTACTCCTTTCTCCTTACTCCTTACTCCTTACTCCTTATTTTCTTTTTTAATTACTTTTCCTCCTCACTCCCATGGCTTGCCAAATTGTAATTTGTAAATAGTCTAATTGTGAAATTACTTAATTCCTCTTACTCCTTATTTTATTACTTTTGCTGCATGAAAGTTCTCATCGACGACAAGATACCCTATATCCGGTCAGCCGCGCAGTGGCTTCTGGGCGATGTCGACTACCTGCCCGGCCATGCCTTCGGCGGCAGCAGGCAGCTTGCCGAGACCGATGCCCTCATCATCCGCACCCGCACCCACTGCGATGAGGCCCTGCTCGCATCCGCCCACCGCCTCCGCTTCATAGCCACCGCCACCATCGGCCATGACCATATCGACGCCGACTACCTCCGTCGCCGAGGCATAGCGTGGACCAACTGCCCGGGCTGCAATGCCGCCTCCGTAGCGCAGTATGTCAGAAACTCCATAGTGAAAACAAGCTTTCGCTTGTTAGAGAACAGAGAACAGAGAACAGAGAACAGTTTAGAAAACAAAGAAGAGCAAAGCGTCCATGCTCCCCTAACCGTCGGCATCGTCGGCTACGGCCATGTCGGCAGGGCTGTGCGCCGGGCTGTGGAGGCCATGGGCTGCCGTGTGCTGCTCAACGACCCTCCCCTGGAGGAAGCCATCCGCACCCAGCTCCGCAGGGGTTCCATATCCTATCATACCTCAGAGGAAAGTCCGTCAATGGAGGGAGTCCTCCCCCTTGAGGGGGAGATAGAGGGGGCTTCTTGGACTTCGACCACCTTCGTCACCTTGCAGGAGATAGCCGAGCAGAGCGACGTCATCACCTTCCATACCCCCCTCACCACCGGGGGCAGCCACCCCACCCTTCACCTCGCCGACAGCGCCTTCTTCGCCTCCCTCAGGCGCAGGCCCGTCATCATCAATGCCGCCCGTGGCGGAGTGGTCGATGAGCAGGCCCTGCTGCGCGCCCACCACGACGGACTCGTCGGCCCCATGGTCATCGACACCTGGGAGGGAGAGCCCAATATCAACCCCCATCTGCTGCGCGAGGCCTTCATCGCCACCCCCCACATAGCAGGCTACTCCGCCGATGGCAAGAGCTGCGCCACCCGCATGGCCCTGAGAGCCGTCTGCCGCCATTTCGGCATCCCCATCGACGACGAGGCACGGTTCCTCGCCCTCACGGCACCCCCGTCGCTCCCGCCCGAGGTGCAGCCCAGCGGCCGCTGGGCAGACGATGCCCTGACCCTCTACGACCCCCTGCTCGACACGGCGCGCCTCAAGGCAAGCCCCGCCACCTTCGAGCAGCAGCGCGGCACCTACCCCCTGCGCCGGGAGACGTTCGAGTAAACGAAAACGATAACGATAACGAAAACAGGAATTATTTGAGATTTGAGGTTTGAATAACGATAACGAAAACGAAAACAGGAATTATTTGAGATTTGAGGTTTGAATAACGATAACGAAAACGATAACGATAACGAAAACAGGAATTATTTGAGGTTTGAGATTTGAGGTTTGAATAACGAAAACGATAACGATAACGAAAACAGGAATTATTTGAGGTTTGAGGTTTGAATAACGAAAACGATAACGATAACGATAACGAACTATCAATTATCAACTATCAATTATCAATTGTCAATTATCAACTCTCTCCTCTTGCTTCTCCCCAAAAAAAGATGCAAAAAACATTTTTTCACATAAAAAGCATCAATAAATGAAAACTTTTACTTACTTTTGCCGCATCTTTTGGTTATAGCCCCTTAAAAGGTACGCCAGAATCTGATGCAGGGCGCTATCATACAGTCAGTTGCGCACAACCAGCGGCAACGGTGAGGCGCCCGACAGACAGCACACGAAAGACACAAAAATAAACCCTGACAGGAAAAAAGAGATTGTATTAATAAAAAAGTTCAACTAAAAAAAGAACACGAGATGAAGAAAATTGCATTTATCGTTGCAACAGTTGCCCTTATCTTCAGCAGCTGCAGCAGCAGTGACAACAGCTACGAAGGCCCCAGCTATCAGGTACTTCCTCCCGTAGGCGTAGCAGAGACCAAGGTGAACATCATGGACGGTTCCGAGGTAAAGGGTACCCTGGACGTTCAGAATGTCGACATCCCCGAGGAACCGCAGTATCTCACCGGTAGCTCCAAGAGCAAGTCCATCGCAGGCGTAGTTGCCGAAGAAGGCGAGCAGGGTTACTTCTACCCCGGTGGCGTACAGGAGCCGTTGGTAGTAGAGGGTCTTAAGCCCGTGCAGACTGAGAACGAATTGGCCTATCTCCGCACTGCAATCCCCGAGGCAGAGGTAGTACAGTGGGATCCCTACATCTATGGCACCCACGATATGTGGCCCTGGTACTATCACAACATCGACAACTACTATTACATGCGAGTAATGTGGTTTGAACCTAATGCGGGTTCTTACAACGACGGTATTGAACATTACAATCCCATTCCTACTCTTTCATTCCTATCTCCTTGTGTAGGTAAGTGGACATATGCATACGGTAACGGCTACATTGCTAACGCATATCCTTCCTATTACAGCGCCAACCGCGTAAACACCGAGGCACTGCAGGATATGGAAGAAGTGCTGTGGTTCATTGCTCCGTCAGACATAACCACTAATGAAATCGTGAACTATCCGCTCAGGGACTTCAAGATCATCACCACCCCCACCAACGCCGTTTACTGGTGCTTTGACGTGAACGGTGACGGCGACTACACCAATGCCGTCGTGCTCGTTGAGCCCTCTCACGCAGCCAACACTCCTGAAGAGATCGAGGGTGAGGTAGTATGCAACATCCACCAGCAGGTACACACCGACTGGAGCGAGATCAAGACCTCCGTACACATCCGTGCAGCCGTTGAGACCGTAGAGGTAACCATCCCCATCGGCGCCGGCTACATGGCAGAGCAGGACGACTTCGCCATCCGCACCTATGAGGCTTACTACACTGTAGGCAACGCACAGTATCCCGTCACCGTAGAGGTATCCCACAATGCCGACAACCTCGTCATCAAGATCGGTGCCGTAACCGCAGAGATGATTGCAGCCCTTGAGGCAGAGAGCAACGATGGTCTGACCATCGAGGTACACTCTTACACCAACAAGGCCATCACCGACGCTGAGGCATGGCAGAAGATGAAGGGCTCCACCATCAAGGTAGGCTACAACAAACCCACCACCTACGGCAAGATAACCTCGGCAATTTTTACCGACGACGAAGCCGATATAACCGTGCTGGAATGACATCCTGTTGAAACAAACAGATAACGACAATAGAAGAGGTTGACTTACGCAGTCAGCCTCTTCTCTTTTTTTTTGCCCCTATCCTTCGTGGATTCCCCCAGGCGCTTTCACCAGCCCATCTCCTGCTTGCCATGCAGCGAAAGGCATACTTAAAAAAACTTCAAATCTCATCGCGCCGAAGCAAAATCTAAATGCGTCGAAACCAAAACTCATCGCGCAGGGAAAGACCTCCCTTCGCGATTATTTTATGCCACAAAGGGGAAATAAATTATCTGTAGGGAAACAATACCCTTGCATTTTTCCTTGCAAGGTTTGCATCCCTTCGTGCAAGTGGCAGAATTATCACTCAGCATCGTCGCTATCGTCCCATAGCACAGTGCCGGTAAAGGCCTTGGAGTCGGCTTCCTCACCCGTCACGCCCTCGCGACGATGAAGCGTTATGATTTCACTTGCGCACACAAGAGAACTAATGCAAAGATTCACGCAGCACAGGGTTGGTGTAATGTAATTCTTCTTCATGGCACAATCTATTTTACGATTACCTTTTTGGTTATGCCATTGCTCATCGTAACCAGATTGATACCTCGCTGTAGTCTACTGAGCCTCATTCCGTTTATGTTCCGTATCACCCTGACAGACAGACTCTCATCCGTCAGATTGCTCAAAGCTGTAGCCTCGTCGATGATGCTAATCTCGTAGCGATCAGAGTTCGCGCCGCTTGGTGCCGTGAAATATGCGCGTAGCGGCTTGATCTTGAAATTGCCGTTCACCTTGCAGAAAGCATTATCCTTAATATAGTAGCTGTTCGGTTCATCTTCTTCATAAACAGTGGTGCGAGCATAGGTACCCTTCAGCGTCCATCCGTTGCAATTTGTCACACTGCCTGCCGTGGCACTGGCACTGAGGGTAGTGGCTGTCTCACGACTGACATTAAATGTACCGTCCTCTGTGTAATAGACATACGGCGTGTTTGCCTCTATATTATCTGCAACCTTCAAAGTCAGCGTATTCTCATCCGCGTCGTTCAGCGTATAGTAGGTTATCGTCGCCTTGCTGTCAGGCACAAACGGCAGGCACACCGTACCGAATGCATTGCTGCTCCCGCGGTTGTAGGTAATCTTGCTCACATTGAGATCCGTAGGCAAACTGAAGTCTGCATTGTCAGTAAGAATGTATTCGCTTATGGGAGTATTGTTATATGTATAAATGTTTCCTGTTACATTAAAATTATTATTCAGAGCAAAGACCTTACTACTTTTTCCACAAGAAATTACTCTGTCATTCGAAATAGCCTCTCCGCCTAGAGCATAAAGCACACCATTATTTTGGATAGCAGCAGATTCCATGCCAGAACCAGAATATTTATTTACAATCGAACCGCCATAAATTGTCGTTGTTCCCGAGTTGCCAATCACACCATATGTAACAGAACTTCTTCCTTTTACTGTCGTCACCAAACCTCCATTTATAACTAGCTCTCCACCACTTACCACATTTATGATACAACATCCTTTTAGAATATTAGAAGGAGACGAAATTCTTCCTCCATTTATGGTTAGTTTGCCTTCAACAACAAAAAGTTCAATATTATTATTTTTATCAACACAAGTGATTTCTCCCTTCTGTTCATCACTACTATCGACAATCACAAGACTTGCATTTTGATCAATCTGAAAAAGGGAGCAATAACTATCTGCTACACTTGACGTAATTATTTTCCCGTTTAAATCAAGTGTAAATGTTTTGTTAATCAGCTTTCCAGGACCACCAATAGTACTACCTACCTCCGTGTTGGCAATCATAGTAACTGTACCGCCTGAAGGAACAGCGTTAACTGCGGCTGCGAGAGAAGCATAAGTAGCATCTCCTACCCTGGCCACATCCTCTGCGAAGGTCTTGCCAGCAAAGGCAAAGACGAGCAGATTGATAAGAAACATTATCTTTTTCATTGTTATCTTTTTTTCTCACTGCAAAGTTACAAAAAAAATCTTATACGCTAATCTCTCCCCTTAGGTTCTTAGTCATAAGGGAACGGACGGTGACAGTGTCGCCGGGGTAACGGGCAAGGAGGTGCATGAGCTTGGTGACGGCACTCTCGACGGTGGAGTCGAAGCCGCTGATGACTCCTGCCTCCTGGAGATGGAGACCGCAGTCGTAACGCGACATCTCGACGGCTCCCTGGATACACTGGCTGATATTGACGATGACTA
>CADAZW010000073.1 GCA_902792555.1 uncultured Bacteroidales bacterium
CTCTGTCCGTTGCTTGGCTAAATGCGTCTTATGATTGATACTTCATCTTACGCTTCTGTGTCTCCTTCTCCATCGACAGGCGATAGATGAAAGGACGTATCTCACAAAATTGTTTTCTCATTTTATAAGCTCAATAGAGCGTTTCACAAAGCTGTCAAGAGCTTCGCCGCGCAGCATTCCGTTTTGCAGCAGGGCGAGGTCGATAAGGTGATGAACCTTGTCCTCAGACTTAGCGAAGTTGGCAAGCACGTCATTCTTCTTGTCTTCCTGCGCCTTGATGTCGGCATCGGTCTGCTCAAGATCTTTCTTCTGCTCCTCGGGGAACTTGTCTTTCTCCTTGTTCTGCTCGTCGCGAAGGGCGGCCTGGCGGGCGCGCAGCCCCTTAAGCTCCGCCTCAATGGGCTTGAGGGCCTCGGCGGTCTGCTCCTTCAACTCGGCATTTATCTTGCTCACTACGGGATGGTCGCTATTAAGGATGAAACTGTACATGTCAGGCATCTCACCATAGAAACTCATACCGGCCTGCAATTTGCTCATCTCCTTCATACGGCGCATATATTCGCTCTGTGTGATGACGGCGGGCTGCTCATCGGCACCCATAGGCTGCACCTCTACATGGAACTCACTCTTTTCAAGCGCAGGCATCTGACTCTTAAATGCACTGGAGAGATTGGCACTCTCGTCAGCGTCCAGCACCTCCTGTGCATCCTCCTTCTTAGGGATAAGACGACTGATAGTATCGCTGTCCACACGGCTGAAACGAACATGCTCCTTACCGTTGTCGCTGAGTTTCTGCTCCAACAGGCCTACAAGGGCCGTGTCAAGCTGACCGTCCATCAGCAGTACGCTGTAACCGTGGTCCTTGGCTTTCTGGATATATGTGTACTGACCGACTGCATCATTGGAGTAGAGATAGACGAGGGTGCTGTCCTTATCGGTCTGATTATCCTTGATGAGAGTGGCGTATTCCTCAAGGGTAAAATATTTTCCCTCCGTATCTTTGAGCAGAGTAACCTTGCTACCCTTGTCCCAGAAATCGGGCTCACTGAGCAAACCATAGTGGATGAATAGCTTAAGGTCGTCCCACTTCTCCTCGTAGGCTTTACGGTCTTCCTTAAATATAGAGTCCAGGCGGTCGCTAACCTTCTTAGTGATATATTTGGATATTTTCTTCACATTGCTATCGCTCTGGAGATAGGAGCGGCTCACATTCAGAGGAATGTCGGGCGAGTCAATCACACCGTGCAGCAAGGTGAGGAAGTCGGGCACGATGTTCTCAACGCTGTCGGTAACAAACACCTGATTGCAATAGAGCTGAATCTTGTTGCGCCGGAGGTCTAAGTCGTTCTTAATCTTGGGGAAATAAAGAACACCCGTAAGATTGAAGGGGTAATCCACATTGAGGTGAATCCAGAATAACGGCTCGTCATAACCGGGATAGAGCTCACGGTAAAACTTCTTATAGTCTTCGTCCTTAAGATCGGCAGGCTTGCTACGCCAAATCGGCTCCAGGGAATTGATTACATTATCCTCGTCGGTCTCCTTCTCCTTGCCGTCCTTCCATTCGGTCTTCTTGCCAAAGGCAATCTTCACTGGCAGGAAGCGGCAGTACTTCTTCAGCAGCTGCTCAATCTTATATTTCTCAAGATACTCCTTAAACTCATCGTCGATATGCATCACGATATCGGTGCCGCGGTCAGCCTTCTTGCTGTCCTCCATCTTAAACTCCGGCGTGCCGTCGCAACTCCACTTCACGGCCTGGCTGCCCTCCTTATAGCTGAGGGAGATAACCTCGACCTTCTTGCTCACCATGAACGAGGAGTAAAAACCCAAGCCGAAGTGGCCGATGATAGCATTGGCGTTGTCCTTAAACTTCTCCAGGAAGTCGGTGGCACCGCTGAACGCAATCTGGTTGATATACTTGTCAATCTCCTCGGCCGTCATGCCGATGCCGCGGTCGCTGACGGTGAGTGTCTTCTTCTTCGGGTCGAGGCTCACACGAATGGTGAGGTCACCCAACTCTCCGCTGTACTCGCCACGCTCCTGCAGGGTTTTCAACTTCTGCGTGGCATCGACTGCATTGGAAATAATCTCGCGCAGAAAAATCTCATGATCACTGTAAAGAAACTTCTTGATAACCGGAAAGATGTTTTCCGTAGTTACTCCAATATTACCTTTTTGCATAATGTTGTGTTATTTTTTATAATTCCAAAACATGATAGGCAAAAAGCGTGCCAAAAACTAAATCCGCATTACTTAAAAGTCGGCTTGATGGCTCCCATTACCTCGTGAGGCACATAGGACTCTTCCAGATAGGCAACGTCTTCAGGAGAAAGGGTAAAATCTACGGCCTTGACGGCATCGTCAAAATGAGGGATGCTGGTGGCACCTACTATCGGGGCGGCTACGCCCTTGCAGAAGAGCCACGACAATGCTATCACAGACATGCTCACGCCATAGCGTTCTGCCAACTCTGCTACGCGTCCTATTATAATAAGGTCGTTTTCGCGGGTACGGTCATACTTCAGACGAATAACGCGGTCGGTCTTACTGCGCAGGGAATCAGAATCCCACTCCCTATGAGTAAGGTGACCGCCAGCCAGGGGAGAGTATGGAATGCGGCTCACACCATACTGACAGGCCACGGGTATCAGCTCACGCTCGTCTTCACGGTTTATCAGATTATAGTGATTCTGGAGAGTCTGGAAAAGATGGAAGCCGTTACACTCGGCAGTGAGCTGGAGATTATGAAATTGATAGCCATACATGGCCGAAGCCCCTATGGCTCTCACCTTACCGGCTTTTATCAGATCATCGAGAGCCTCCATAGTCTCCTCCATGGGAGTATTGTAGTCGAAGCGATGGATTTGGTACAGATCCAAATAGTCCGTACCCAACCGTTGCAGGGTTCCGTCAATCTCGCGCATGATAGCTTGGCGAGAGAGAGCCCCTTCATTATAGAATACCTTGGAGGCTATCACCACATCATGGCGACTGATGCCTGAGTCTCTCAACGCCTTGCCAAGAAACTCTTCGCTGGTGCCATGGGAGTAACAATTAGCCGTGTCAAAAAAGTTGACGCCCAGATCAAAGGCATGGCGCACCATCTCTGTCGTCTTGTCCTGCGGCAGGGTCCAGAGGTGAAAGTCTTCACTCGCTACACCGTAGCTCATGCACCCCACGCATATTCGACTGACCTTAATATCTGTATTGCCTAAATTAATATATTTCATAGCTACATCATCTTTGCCGAATCTTCACTTCTTACCGCGGTTAGCACGGCGCTCCCTAATCTTGGCTTTCTTCTTGGCCGAGCCAGAGCCGTGGGCGCCGGTGATATAGGATTTCTTCTTGGCCTTGGTCTTGACCTGGGCAGTGTCCTCTGCCTGTGGCTTGGACGCCTTGCGGAAGGAAATTCCGCTAAACATGGCCTGATTGAGTTCGTCTTGAGTTGGCATCACTTCAAAAAATCAGATAGTAACTAAAAGAGAAAAAGCAATTTGTCCTCTATTCTCTGTTAAATTTTCCCTATTTTAGTGATGGAAAAGGCGGATACCGATGAAGGCCATTGCGATGCCATACTTGTCGCAGGTATCAATGACATGGTCGTCGCGGACGCTGCCGCCTGCCTGGGCAATGTATTGCACTCCACTCTTGTGAGCACGCTCTATGTTGTCGCCAAAGGGGAAGAAAGCATCGGAGCCGAGGCATACGCCGGTATTCTTGGCTATCCATTCCTTCTTCTCCTCACGGGTCAGCGGCTCGGGGCGGGTGACGAAGAACTGCTGCCATGTGCCGTCGCGGAGCACGTCATCGTAATCTTCGGAGATATACACGTCGATAGTATTATCGCGGTCGGCACGGCGAATCTTCTCAATCCACGGAAGGTTGAGCACACGGGGATGCTGGCGCAGCCACCAGATGTCGGCCTTGTTGCCGGCAAGGCGGGTACAGTGGATGCGGCTCTGCTGACCGGCACCGATGCCGATGGCCTGACCGTCCTTGACGTAGCAAACGGAGTTGCTCTGCGTGTACTTGAGAGTGATGAGTGCTATCTTGAGGTCACGCTTAGCCTCGGCGGTGAAGTCCTTGTTGGCCGTTGGGATATTCTCGAAGAGACTGTCGCCCGTTAGGTCAATCTCATTGCGCCCCTGTTCAAAGGTGATGCCGTACACTTGCTTCTGCTCTATAGGCTCCGGAGTGTAGGCTGGGTCTATCTGTATTACGTTGTAGGTACCCTTGCGCTTGTCGCGCAGTATCTGGAGCGCCTCGTCGGTGAAGGCCGGAGCTATTACGCCGTCCGACACCTCACGCTTGATGAGCAGGGCGGTAGCCTCATCGCAAGTGTCACTGAGGGCAATGAAGTCGCCGTAGCTCGACATGCGGTCGGCACCACGGGCTCGGGCATAAGCGCATGCTATGGGGCTGAGCTCAAAGTCAACATCGTCAACAAAGTAAATTTTCTTCAGCACATCACTCAGCGGCAGACCGATGGCAGCACCGGCAGGGCTTACGTGCTTGAAACTGGCGGCAGCAGGCATGCCGGTGGCAGCCTTGAGCTCCTTCACAAGCTGCCAGCTATTAAGGGCGTCGAGGAAATTGATATAACCCGGACGACCATTCAATACCGTAACAGGGAGTTCGCCCTCCTGCATGAAGATGCGCGAAGGCTTCTGATTGGGATTACACCCATACTTAAGCTGAATTTCTTTCATACCGTTATTTTTTTTAATTTTTCTATTTTTCTTTGTTCTTCTTGCGCCAAATATTGATGCCTGCATAGATTTGTCCCGACAGCAGCAGGTTGAGGCAAGAGAAGGTTGATTTCTTATAAGTGTAAGTGTGGGCGGTGAATGCCCAGCCTGCAAACAGGCGCTGGCTGTTCCATACAAAGCCGAGCTTGCCGATAAAATCGAAGTTTAGGTTTCGCAGGCGGTATATCTTGTCGTGAGTGAGGTTCTCGCCGCGAGTGAAATTGTATCCAATGGCAGGCGAAGCCGACACATTGAACAGGAAATTGCGGGCAAAGACCCAGTTGTAGGTATAGCCCAGTGAAACGGAGTGATTGGTATAGCGGACCTGCTTTACCTGCAAGGCATCGTTAAGGATAAGATTGCCGTCAGTGTCGAAGAAAGGCTCCGGCAGGAGATTATAGTTGAAGTTTATTATCTGTCTCGAATAGTTGTAGCCCAGAATCAATGCGCCACTGCTACGCCGTTGCACGGTCGACTGGCTGTAGGCTGCAGGATAGGAGAAATGGCGATGGTTGAAGATGTAATAGACGTGTACATACTTCATGTTGGTTGACAGGCCGGGGAAAGGCAGGTTCTTGCCGTCTTCCATCACCTCACGGTCAAATCCATCAATACGCTGAATCCTATAGCCGTTCACATCATTTTCATGATAATAGTCAATGCCGAACATCGGGGCATAGAGAGAGAGGTAGAGGTTGGAGTTGTTTGTCGTCAGATGGGAGCCTATGTCCACCGTCCAGCCGAGGAAGAGGAGGCTATAGCCCACATACGGACCGATGGTAACCTGCGAATGGGGGTGGAAATAAAGCGACTGTGTCCGGCCTTCTTCATCGGTGCCGCTAAGGCGAATCTGCTTAAACCGCCAGTCTGACTGCGCCATCAGCGTAACATTAAACTTGTTGCGCTCGATATAGTTGGTATCCACATCCAAGGCCTTGTCAAGCAGACGCAGCAAGGGATTCTTCTTGCGCACTGCGGGCTTAGGCAGGAGCGAGTCGCCGACTGCTGCGACGGAGTCTATGGCAATATGTATTTCCGCATCGTCAATGCCACCGTCGTAAGCACTGGTCGCAATGCCAGCCAACAGCAGCGTAATAATATGCAGAAATCTTTTCATCTATCAGAATTTGCCGAGTATGCGGTCCATAACCCAATTGACGGAAGTGGCACTCACGGAGTCGCAAGTGCAAATGGCCTTCTGCTGCAGATGCTCCACCACCTGCTTAATAAGCGGGAGCTGAACGTGGGGCGGATTGTCAATCACAAACGTCTGCTGCCCCTGCTCATTATAAAGGGTTATGGGGTCATAGGTAAAGACGGAGAAATGCAGGCTGCCCTTATTACCGATAATCTCTATGCGGTCCTCCTTGGCAGACTCATGGCCCACAAAGCACCATGAGCCGGAGCCTGGCAGTCCGCAGGCAAACTTGAAGCACGCGCTCACGGTGTCCTCCGACTGATAGAGCCCTCCGCGATTGGCCTGATAGCCCTTGGCCTCGGTAATGGGGCCGAAGATACACTGCAGGAGATCTATCTGATGAGGAGCAAGGTCATAGAAATAGCCGCCACCGGCAATGTCGGGCAACACACGCCACGGCAGGTCATGACTGTTATAATCGAGGTCACGTGGCGGCACAGAGAAACGAATCTGCACATTGATTACCTCACCCACGGCGCCCTGGTCAATCAGTTCCTTTACCTTCTGGAAATAAGGCAGCTCGCGGCGATAGTAGGCGGCAAAACAGGGCACCCCCATCTGCTGCGACATGCGGTTGATGCGATTGCAGTCCTGGTAATTGGAACAGAGGGGTTTCTCCACATAGGTAGGCTTGCCAGCCTTGAGGGCCATGATGGCATAGGTGACGTGGGTGGAAGGCGGAGTGGCAATGTAAACGGCATTTACCCTGGGGTCGTTGATAAGCTCGGAAGCATCAGTATAGTATTTGTCCACGCCATGTCGCTCGGCATAGGAGCGCACCTTCTCCAGAGTGCGGCTCATAACTGCCACCACCTCTGAGCCGTCCACCAACTTAAAGGCCGGACCGCTCTTTCGCTCAGTCACTTCACCGCAACCGATGAAGCCCCAACGTACGGTATCTATCTTCTGCATCGTTTTGCCATTAAAGAGATTAGGAATGCCTTTGCACTCCTAATCTCTGATATGCTTGTCTTAGTCCAGACTGTGGATTACCAGACCGCTGCGCAGCTTCGGCTCAAACCACGTGGCCTTGGGCGGCATGATCTTGCCGCTGTCGGCAATGTCCATAATCTGCTGCATGGTCACAGGATAGAGAGCCAGTGCCATCTTCATCTCACCGCTGTCAACGCGGCGCTTGAGCTCCTGAAGGCCGCGGAGGCCGCCCACGAAGTCAATGCGCTTGTCGGTGCGGAGGTCAGTGATGCCCAGCTGCTTGTCGAGAATCAGGCGGGAGGAGATGTCGACATCCAGCACACCGATGGGATCGGCGTCATTATAGGTGCCGGCCTTGGCCTTGAGGCTATACCAGCGGCCCTCGAGATAGAGGGAGAACTCATGGAGCTGCTGCGGCTTGTAAATCTCGGTGCCTTTGTCCTCAACTGCGAAGTCCTCGGCCAGAGCATCCAGGAACTCAGCAGCAGTCTTGCCGTTGAGGTCCTTAACCACGCGGTTGTAGTCAAGAATGGTCAGCTGGCTGGCGGGGAAGCATACGGCCATAAAATAGTTGTACTCCTCCTTGCCAGTGGTATTGGGATCCTGGCTGGCCTTCTCCGCGCCCACCAGGGCAGCGGCAGCCGAGCGATGGTGACCATCGGCGATATAGAGGCTGGGGATGCGGGCAAACTCGTCAGTGATGGCCTTGATGTCAGCCTTGTCGGAGATTACCCACAGCTTGTGGCCGAAGCCGTCGATCGGGGCGATGAAGTCGTACTCAGGAGTCGTCTTGGCATACTTGTCGATGATAGCAAGGAGCACCTTGTTGTCGGGATAGGCAAAGAACACAGGCTCCATGTTGGCGTTGTTCACGCGCACATGCTTCATGCGGTCCTCCTCCTTATCCTTGCGGGTGAGCTCATGCTTCTTGATTACGCCGTTGAGGTAGTCGGCCACATAGGCGCAAACCACCAGGCCATACTGGGTCTTACCGTCCATGGTCTGGGCATAGAGGTAGTAGTTCTCCTCTGCGTCCTGCTTGAGCCAGCCCTTCTCCTGAAACATCTTGAAGTGCTCGGCGGCACTCTCATAGACCTTGGGGTCATACTCAGAAGTGCCAACGGGGAAGTTTATCTCAGGCTTGATGATATGGTAGAGCGATTTCTCGTTGTCGCCAGCCTCAGCGCGGGCCTCCTCGGAGTCAAGCACGTCATAGGGGCGGCTCTCTACCTCTTCAACAAACTCTTTGGGCGGACGAATGCCGCGAAAAGGTTTTACTATCGCCATCGTTTACTTGTTTACTTGGAATTTGGTAACGCCATCCTTGAAGAAAGCCACGATCTGGTTGGCAGCGGCAAGACCGGCATTGATATTGGCCTCGGCAGTCTGCGCACCCATCTTCTTGGGAGTGGCAAAGTAGCGGTCGGCGAACTTCTCGGTGAACTCGGCGTCAGCATCGGGCTTGATGTCGGCAATATACTTGAGGTCGGTGCGCTCCTCCATCAGCTTGAGCAGGGAAGCCTCGTCAATCACCTCCTTGCGGGCGGTATTGATAAGGATGCCACCCTTGGGCAGCTTGCCCACCAGCTCGCCGTTGATGCTCTGCTTAGTCTCGGGAGTGGCGGGGATGTGGAGGCTCACGATGTCGCTCTGCTCAAAGAGCTCAGCAGTGCTGCCCACAGCCTTCACGCCGGCAGCCTCGATGACCTCTGCGGGGCAGTAGGCATCGTAGGCGAGGATATCCATACCAAAGCCTTTAGCGATGCGGGCCACATTGCGGCCTACATTGCCAAAAGCAAGGATACCCAACTTCTTGCCCATGAGCTCGGTGCCGGCCTTGCCGTTGTAGAAATTGCGCACGGCATACACCAGCAGACCCATCACCAGCTCGGCAACAGCATTGGAGTTCTGGCCGGGAGTATTCATGGCCACCACATTATGGGCGGTGGCGGCGGCTAGGTCGATGTTGTCATAGCCTGCACCTGCGCGAACGACAATCTTAAGCTGCTTGGCAGCATCCAGCACCTCGGCATCAACCTTATCACTGCGGATAATCAGCGCATCGGCATCGGCCACAGCGTCCAGCAGCTGCTGCTTCTCAGTATATTTCTCCAGGAGAGCCAGCTCGTAGCCGGCAGCCTCCACTACTTCCTTTATTCCTTTCACTGCTACGGGAGCGAAAGGCTTCTCAGTTGCAACTAAAACTTTTTTCATACTTCAAAAAATTAGATAAAAACTAAAAGAGAAAAGAGAAACCAGTTCCCTACAATCGCCATATATGGAATTGTACTCAGAGTCATTAAGATAATCTGTCCTGTGAAGAACTCTCAGCCAGTACATAGTCTCATTGCATTCCTTAAATGCGATATACATCTTGGCGAGATAGTCTTTCTTGCTGCTACCAAACAGTGCTTCCGTGATATTTGCGCCTACACTGGTGCCGGAGCGTTTAAGTTGCTTGCTTATTTCAAATTCCTGCTTCTTTACAAGAAATTTATATAAGTTGACAACACGAACGGCGAAGTTCTCGCTTTTCTCCTGCAAGACGCTCATATCTATATCAATTAGCTGTTCTCTATTAAGTATTCTCTATATTAACTGTTCTCTGTTCGCTGTTAACTGTTCTCTGAGTTTGGAAACTGCCTAGTGCAGTTTCTCAAACTCCTTCATGCATGCAACGAGGGCCTCG
>CADAZW010000074.1 GCA_902792555.1 uncultured Bacteroidales bacterium
CGGAATAAAAGTCTCATGTCTATTCTAATCAACGCTGCTATGCAATAAACATACAACTAACGCAGTCAGAATTGGCTGCATTATGAGTAATCTGTGCCAGCATCTATATCATTACCTTATTTTTTAATAACTACTGGCTAACGATTGCCAGTTCAGAAGGTAATATTCACACCTGCCATCACCGTTGCACGGGGCATTGGGAATCCGGCATTTATTTCATAGCGCTGAGCCAGCAGGTTCTCACCGCGCAGCCATAGCTTTAGCATCTTTATCGGCTTGTAATACACAGAAGCATTGAGCATCGTAAAGTTCTCCGTGGCTGCAGCAGTATCGGTATAAAGACCTGCCACTTGCATCACTCCTGCCGTGAGGCCCCAGCAGCAGCCGTTATAGGCAGCACCCAGATAACCTATGTATTCAGGAGCAGCCAGCACATGATTGTTCATATGAAGCACACTGTGATTTGTGTTGAGAGTCAGCCGGTCGCATACTCGCCAACTGGCTTCCAGTTCAGCTCCTGTATTTTCAATCTCGCCCGTATTAACATTGCGCGGACGGCCGTCAACCTGCTGAGTCTGAATAAGATTGTCGCCTTTAATATAATAAAGGTTGAAAGCATAATTCACCCGATTGTCCGCCAAGCTGTGCCGCCATGAGAGCTCATACTGTACCAAGCGCTCAGGTGCCAACTCTGTATTGGATGGCGGATAGAGATACATCTCACGCATCGATGGATTGCGGAAACCCTTGCTGACCATGGCCTTGATGGCTCCGTTAGCAATTGGGCGCACCACCAGACCGCCCTGCGGTATCCACTCGGTGCCAGTAATGGAATGATGGTCCATGCGCACGCCGGCATCAAGAGTCAGCCACGAGGCCAGGTCCTGCCGCAACTGCGCATAAAGCGCCAACTCATTGCGGTGTGAGTGGCCCGACTGCTTATTGGGGGTATCGAGCACCTCGCCGGTAGCAATGGAGGTGTAGAATGCACGTCCGTAGATATGCTGATAGTCCAGTCCTCCAGTAAGGCGGCCACCTTGCCACAGACTTACGCTCTGCCACAGGCTTATGCCTGTCAGCGCATCCTTGGAACGGAAATATCGCTGCGAAGGATTGGAGGGGTCGGCTGTACCGTCGTTTATCTTGTGGCGACCAAAGCTGCTATAGACACTCAACGCACCGGAGGTGCGGTCATAGTGATTCTCCAAGGCCACGGTGGCAGCACCGCGAGTGATCCACTGGCGGGCATCGTAAAGCGGACGGCTCACAGGACCGGGATTGGAGGCATTGAAATGAGTGAGATTGATGTCAGCATAAGCATTCCAGTGCTCGGCCATGTCATAGTTGAACTTTGCATAACCGCCATACTGCTCAAATCCCATGTTCTTGCGATGGTTGTCGGTGCGGGCATAATTGGCTGCCACCGTATGAGAGTAGCGTCCGCTACGCACCTGGTTGGAGGCCTCGCCCTGCACTGTGCCGTAGCTGCCTGCGCCAAGGCTGACGCTGGTCTCTGCACCATCCTCATGCTTCTCTCGCGTAACGATATTCACCACTCCGCCCATGGCATTGCTGCCATAAAGCACCGAGGCAGGACCGCGCAGCACCTCCACCCTATCGGCCAGCATCGTCTGGCTGGCATCGGCAATGGAATGGCTATAGATGCCCTGATACTGCGGATGACCGTCAATCAGCACCAACAACTGACCAGTGCTACTGCTCAGGCCGCGAAGGCTGAGCCCTCCGGCGGCATTAGTACTGACGGCATAGCCCATCATACCACGACTAGTGAGAAATAGTCCCGGCACTTCCTCGCTGAGCGTTGGCAATATGTTGAGGCGCTGTTGCTCTGTTAGTTTCTCACGCCCAACCACGCTAACGGTATAAGGAAGATGGCGCTGGTCAGCAGCAACACGCGTTCCGGTAACCACCACATCGCCAAGCTTATGGTCCAGCGTGTCAGGCGACTGCGTCAAGGCAAAGGCAGACGCGGTCAGCAACGAAAGCGAAATAACAAAACAACATTTTTTCATAGAAACAATTTGATAAATTCTTACTTGTCAACTATTTATCCAGATTAACAATCTTGTAGTTCCTTGTGCCCAGGCCAATCTGCTCTGCATAGTCCACAATGTAGGTGCCATGCTGGCGATTGATTCGCTCAATGAGGGGTTTCTCATCGTCGTCAGGACCAGCCTTGTGATTGAACACGAGGTCTAGGCATGCCTTGTCAAGAGCCACTGGGTCTGTGGAGGCAAGTATGCCCATATCCTTAAGCTTGGGATCGGCAGGATGCGAGTCGCAGTCACAGTCAACGCTCATATTGTTCATTACGTTGATATAGACTATATTTCCTTCGCCGAACCAGTTATGAACACCCTGCGCTGCAGCAGCCATCGACTCAAGGAAATAATCCTGAGCAGGAAGGTTCTGCCAGAGCTCTTTGGGGCTCTGCACCTTACCAGCTGTATGGATGTTTGTCTTGCCTGCAGAGGATGCAACACCGATACTGGCATTCTTAAGCACACCGCCGAAGCCGCCCATGGCATGGCCCTTGAAGTGCGCAAGATTAATCATAAAATTGTAGTTACCCAGATGGCTACCCACGATGTCGTACTTAATGTGCTTCTTATCCTGCACAGGAATGCGCAGATCGCCATACTCATCCATCAGGTCAACGGCAGCAATGCTGTCGAAACCATGATCCTTTACTACCTGCCAATGGTCAGCGGCATTGGTGCGCTTGCCGGGATAGGCGGTGTTGCACTCCACGAGGGTGCCGTTTACCTTATCCACAAGGTCACGGATAAGATCAGGCTTGAGATAGTTGTGGCCACCTGCCTCACCGGTGCTAATCTTGACTGCCACGCGGCCGTGAGCCTTCACACCGAGTGCCTCATAGATATTCACTAGAGACTGCGGAGTAATCTCCTTGGTAAAATAAACCTTTGACTGTGCGAATGACGCTGCCGTTGCAAACATAAGGGCAACAGCGATAAAACCAAATCTTTTCATCTTTTCTATAATTGTTATTAGCGTATTAGTTTTCAGCAGCAAAGTTGGGAATTTAATACCATTCTCGGCTTACAAAAATCGCGGAATGTTTTACCAACTTCTCCCGAAATCAAATTTTCAACTCCAAACTTCAAATCGCCGCTTCGCTCTCGCAACTCTTTTTTACCAGCCCGCTCCAGACGCGACCACAGACGAGCTACTCGCAATGCCTTCGGCATTCCTAATTTCTAATTTCTAATTCCTAATTTCTAACTCCTAACTCCTACGAGCTCTGGCTCTGCTGAATCCACTCCTGCTGCGGAGGAATCTGGGCATATACATAGTAATACCAAAACGTGCCGCGGAAGGCAGAGTCATCCTGTCCACCATTGTGAAACTGTATAAACTGCTCAAACTGGCGGTCATATTCGGGAGCATACTGCAAGGCCGGCGACAGCGATGTCGGCTGCAAGTGGCTGATCATAGCCGCTGCCTCGGCATAGGCTCGTGGCAGACGGGCATCCTCATACCTGTCGGCAAATTCATTGAGCACCGTCTTAAAGAGTTCCAGTCGCTTGGTCAGCAGCAGACTGCATAGCAGGTAGTCAAGTGCCGGACGGTTATTACGGTCATAGTCAAGGAAATGGGCCATCTCTGAGGTAAAGTCATAAGCCTTGGCAAAGTTGTCGGCCCTCAGCGCCGTGCTGTCAAGCGTGACCTTGCTATTGGCCAAGAGCTGCCGCTGCTCGGCCACGAACTCTCCGTTATTCGACGTGCGCTCCAGCAGATATAGGTATTTCTCGGCAAGCAAGCTGTCGCCCTGACAGACGCTGTACTCTGCCATGTGGCGCAGCGACGCAGCGCAGAACCCACTGGTGCGCGAAACCATCATCCCGTATTGGAAGGCCTGATGGAAGGCCTCATCATAGAAGCCCATCTCGCGATAGAAAATGCGGCAAAAGTCGCTGCTGAGAGGATTGGTCTCAAGGCGCGGACAGAAAATCTCTGGGGAATTGATGGGATACTGGAAGAGATTCTCCGGCAGTGTGCCGAGCCGAGCCTCCGCAAGCAATGCAAACTGCAGATGCACATTGTTTTCTATCGCATCACGGCTGCCGATATCGCTCAACAGCGCCTGCCACTCTCCGCGCTCGGCCATAGCCGAATAGCGGTACACAACCTCCGACTGCTGCGACTGCTCGTTGTCGGTTATGTGGCTATGGCACACCACTCCAGCCACAATGCTCAACGCAATGGTAAGGCAACAGTGGAACACCACCCCACCCCTCAGCGGCACAAACATCATCGCCACCGGGGCTGCCAGCAGCAGGACGAGGCCCAGTACAGAGCCGTCAACATCGGGAATATGCCACCACCGCTCCGCAATTGGTATAAAGCCCAACCAGGAGGAAGACACCTTCACAAAGACTATCGTCAGTACCACCAGCAGAATGGGCAGCATCAGGCTCGCCACCCTCATGCACTTGCCGGCATCACGCCCCTTTACGACAAACTGCAGCACAGTCATTCCGGACATCAGCACCACGGCCACGGGAAAAGAAACAATCCATACCGACGCCATGCCGATTACGGCAACCACGGCAAGGAAAATGGCGGGACGACATTTTCTGTAGGCATAGCCGGCAGCCACAAGGGCTGCAAAGAAGAAGATGCCCTGTATGCTTACCGACGGACGGTGCAAGGCAATAAACGCCAGCCCCACAGCAGGAACAATGCTAAGCGGAACCCACGCCTTGCGACCCCAAGCCTTAGGCACAATGGCGGCAAGCAGCGTCATCAGCCCCAGCAGCAGCGACTCTATCATCACGCCCACTGACGGCTCCTTGCAGAACTGCACGAGCCAGTCGGCCGCAATCCGCGTACCGCCAGGATAGGCAGCCAGCTTTTGTGCCAGGCATTCAGGGGTCCACACAAAGAAATTGAGGGCCTCCATCATGCGCTCGGTCTCAGGGAAGCAGGACAACGCCAACCACATATACACAACCACCGCAACAGCAGGCACCGCCAGCAGCCACCACGGCACCATAGCCTCACTCCTGCCTGCGGACTTTAGCGCAGCCACAGCCTTAGGTGAGGTCGCCGCCTGTTGGCGCATCCTGTTATTTTGTCGTCGCTTACTCATAGCATTGATTGCCTCTGTCCTAATCTAACTTAAAAAGCTCAGCCACCTCGTCGGCATCAAACAACACGGGGCCCTTGATAAACTCAGGGATATTGTAGCTATATAAGCGCTGCACATTGTGCTCGGGGTCACGCTGCGGCAGGAGAATGGACTTGGAGAAGCGGCGCCCGTCCCAATGGCTGAGAAATAGGCGTGTGTAGCGTCCGTCAATGCGCTTGCTGCTCAGCACCACCCACTTGCCGCTGCTGCTCCACGAGTGATAGCTGTCAACATCGCCACTATTGATGTCGCCAATGTCGTCCAGCACAGCAAAGCCGCCGCCAATGTCCACTAGCCTGAGGTCGGCCTCCTTATGGTAAATAGGGAAAGTGCCGCACTGAGTCCATGTGAAAAGCATGTAGCGCCCGTCGGGAGAGATGCGCGGAAACGAGGCACTGCCGCCCTGTCGCGCTGCACTGTACACGGTGTCTATCGGCGCGCCCAGCTGCCCTGTAGCCTCGTCAAAAGGCACGCGCAAAATACTGTAGTGCAGGTCATTAAACTGCGAAGGCATCTTCACCGCCTTGGCAGTACAAAAATACAGCCACTTGCCGTCGGGCGAGAAGGCAGGAAATGTCTCCCAATTGAGGCTGTCGGTAAATCGCTCGTCGGTGGTCACCTGACGGCCTTTGGCATCGTAGATAATCAGGTCTGAACGCTGATCATAAACCTCTATCTTGTCCTGCGAGTGGACATAGAATGACTGCCGCGTCATGTTGCTGGAGAACACCACGAACTTGCCACTGGGGTGCCACATTGGGTAAGTGCCGCTCTTCTCGGGCCCCATCGACTCTAGGGCAACCTTGTCTAATTTTCCATTTTGATAAACCACTGTGCCTCCGCCACTTCCACGCGAATGAAAGACCATTCCTTTATCAGCGTCATACTGCGCAAAGGAGTGGCAGTTGAGGCATCCGTCGTTGACCTGGCGGTTGGTGACAATGGCTCGTTCGTCAAAGCTGGTGAGGTCGCGCTGATAGATGCCCATGCGGCACCACAGCTCATAGCCGGGAGGTATCTGGCGGTAGGCCACCCAGGGATCAACCTCGTCCTTGCTAACCATTATGCTAAAGGGGCTGTACTCCACCCCATCGGGCTCCTGCTCCGTCCATACACTGACGCTCACACTGACCTTGCCGCCGCTCTTGACGGCCTCGGCCAGCAGAGTCCGCCAATCGTCAATGTCGATGTCCACGTAACGGTCGCCCACGGCCTGCACCTCCTCGTTGCCAGCCTTGAAGGTCGCCTGGATATGCGTGGCGCCCTTCACCTCAAAGTTGAGCGGAGCGATATTGGCAGGCACCGTCACTCCCACATAGTCGGGAAAGATAGGCGGCAGGGCCTTGTCAACCCTGGCAGCCTCGCGCCAACCGCCACCGCAGCCGCACATCAGCAGGCATAGGAGCACAAGGATTTGATATCTGAGCAGCTTGACCACGTTACGCTTGCGTCATAAGACAGTCAAATAATGAAATAGTGAAATCGTCTAATAATACCGTTGTCAAATAACGGGCTCACCGGGCACCGATGGCTTCACCTTCTTCTTCTGATTCTCTATATAGATGGTGCCGCGCGGCAGCGCATCGGGATTGGCTATCGGCCTGCCCTGAATGTCGTAGGCAGTCTTAGTGGAGGCCTTGGCAGTCTCCTCGCCCACCACAGTCTTTACTGCCGTAGGAGCCTCTATCAACTCCAGCGTCATGCGGTCCATATCAGGAGCCCAGCCAGTTTCATTGTATAGGCGCACCACGTTTTCGCCGGGCTCCAACTCAATCTCGCAGTCCACCGCCGAGGACGTGTCCCAACTGCCGTTATTGACCGTGAAGGTCTTCACAAACCGTCCGTTGACATCCACGCTGAACTTGCGCTGCTGGCCGGTGCAGTAGTAGATAGTCATCTTATACTTGCCGCCCTCACGGCTCCACACGTTCTGCCACTGCATATCGTTCTCCGGCCGGCCGCCAAGCCAGCCCACCTTATACTTGCCTGAGCATCCGTCGGCGCTGCTGAAGCTGGCCGAGTTTAAGCCGCTCTCATGGAACTGCGACAGAAAGGCGGTCTCGGCCTCATAGTTGGTGCGCTCAATACGCTCCTGGGCATCCAGGCGGAACACACGCGTGGCATGGGCCGGAATCTTCTGCTTGTATGAGCCTTCATAATCCTGGGTGAGGTCCACGCCATAGGTTATGGAGCGAATCTTCACCTTACCGCCGAGCTCCAGCTTGTCAAACTCCATAGTATATTCCACCTGGCTGTCGGTGGAGTTGTAAACGGCTGCCACGCGCATCGTGTCGTAAGCACTGATCACATCGCGCACCAGCAGATAGACTCCGTCCTGCTCGTCAACCACATAGGCCTGCTTATAGAGAGTGTCCTGATTGATAGCAATCAGCTCGGCATTAGTCAGCAGTTTGAGAGCATTCTTATTGATGCTTGCCAGGTCGCAGCCAATCAGCAGCGGCGAGTTCATCAAGCACCACATGGAGAAATGGGTGCGGTCCTCCTCGGTGCTCATGCCGCGCCCCACCTCAAGCATGTCCATATCATTATAGTGCCCCTTGCGGCAGAAGGCAGAGAGGGGCAGATTGGTCTTGATAATATTCCTCACGCTCTCCCAAGCGCAGTAGATATCACCTGTGGTGCGCCACGAGCCGGCACGGCCATAGGCCCACGTGCCGGGATAGGACCATCGGCAGATATTGAAACGCAGCGAGTCACGCCCCGTCTCGCGGGCAATCTTCTCAAATGCGTCGAGCGAAAGGCCGTAGAGTATACGGTCAGTGAGCGTCTTGTCCTTATCTATCAGCTGCATGCCGCCGCAGAAATCCACCTTGATGAAGTCAAAGCCCAGCTCGCCGAACCACCACTTCATGTCCTGATCCTGATGGTCATACATGCCCGAGCCGATGCCCCAGGGGTCACCGCTGCCCTGCGAGCCGCAGGTGTTGTAGCCCACGTCGGAGTAGATGCCGGCCCTGAGCCCCTTGCTATGGATATAGTCCACCACATCCTTCAAGCCGTTGGGGAAACGCGTGGGGTGAGAGAGCAGCTGCCCCGTCAGAGTGTCACGCTTGCCGAAATAGCCGTCGTCGATGTTGATATAGCGGTAGCCCGCATTCAGCAGGCCCTTGTTAACCATGTTGTCGGCCTGCACCTTGATCAGTTTGTCGCTGATGTTGGTGCCATAGGTATTCCACGAACTCCAACCCATCGTAGGGCCGTCCTTGGTAGTCTGTGCCAGCGCCACAACGCCAAGCCAAAGCACAGCACATGAAAGGAAAAATCTTGTCTTCATTATCTTGGTACTTTAATCCTTTATCTAAAAACCATCTTTGCAAAGATAATCTCAAACTATATTTGCAAAGATACGACATTTTTTTATAATGCCTGCAAAATCAATCCCTGATAACATCTTTACCTACATCTTTAATAATATATCAGCCCCATTCCCAGCAAACTCACAAAATAATTTAGGGCAACAATATAGCAATTGGCACAGATTACAGTCTCTGCGAAATAGTCATGCTCTCTCTGCGCCGACATCTGTGTCATTGCCTATAAAAAATAAAATGTTTTTTGCATACATTCCTGCATTGTTTCAGTTAAAGAGTTGAAAAAACAGACGATTTAATATGCAGGGTAATTTGGTCCTATGGAAATCAAAACTAAAAGCCTTGAAACGAAAACTAAAAGCCTTGAAACGAAATCTAATCCCGTGGAAAACGCCAGCTCCACGGGATTAAAATCTTTATTCACGGGATTAGTTTATTTTTCCACGGAATTAAAACTTTTTTGAACGGGATTATATTAAACTTA
>CADAZW010000075.1 GCA_902792555.1 uncultured Bacteroidales bacterium
TGGCCAAGCGGACCGGATGAATTCTCAATGCCGCGTTCCACATTCAACTCGGGATGACCGGGAGTAGCCGACTTCCAGCGACGAAACTCCTTGAGCTCGTCAATCGAAAACTTGCCTGTCATGGCCAGCTGCGAATAGAGCATTGCCGACATATGACCGGGGTCAAGGTAGAAGCGGTCGCGTGCTTCCCATCGTGGGTTGGAGGGGTCGTAAACCAAGTATTCTGAGAAAAGAACATTGATGAAATCTGCACCGCCCATTGCACCGCCAGGATGACCCGAGTGTGCATTCTCTACCATTGCCGCCGACAGGATTCGGATATTGTCGGCTGCCTTATTCATCAGTTCTACTGAATTTTTCATGGTGTCTCAATTTTACAGAAATATTTGCATTAGGGGTATAAATACTCTGAGGAAGTAAGATTTTCCGATGCGAATTTAACCATTTTTTCGCATACAGCACATCCTACACATTATTTTATTTATAGAGTGGAGTGCTGTTTTATCAGCTCTAGGAATTCGTCACGTGTAGCCTTGTTGGTAAAAGCACCGGTAAAATCACTGGTGGTGGTAACAGAGTTCTGCTTCTCCACGCCACGCATCTGCATACACATATGCCTAGCCTCAATAACCACCATCACGCCCAGCGGATTGAGAGCCTGCTGGATGCAGTCCTTTATCTGGGTGGTCATGCGCTCTTGCACCTGCAATCTGTGGGAAAAGATATCCACAACACGAGCTATCTTGCTCAGCCCCGTTATGTAGCCGTTGGGAATATAGGCCACATGAGCCTGCCCATAGAAAGGCACCATGTGATGCTCGCACAGCGAGTAGAAGTTTATCTCCTTCACTATCACCATCTGGCGGTAGTCTTCCTTAAACTTTGCCGACTGCAACACCGCCATGGGATCCATCCTGTAGCCCTGGGTAAATGTCATCATTGCCTTGGCCACACGCATAGGAGTCTTCAGCAAGCCCTCGCGCTGCGGATCTTCGCCAAGCAGACTCAACTCCTGGCGGAATAGCTCCTCCAGTCTTTGCAGAGTCTGCGGATCGTGTTCTAACTGTTCCATATCTTATTCTACAGGCACTTTGACACGCGATTTCATAACCGTCATGCCAGCTGCCTTAAACTGGCCCGACTCTCTCACTCTGCCGATGAAGGCGTCAGCATCCTCCTTGTTCACAAAGTCGCCTGCCACACATATCCAGTGGGGCGAGACAAAATGCATATAGACAGGTGTGTCAGGAAATAGACGCTTAAACTCACGCCCTGCAGCCTGAGCATTCTCCTTGTCAGCGCGCGAACTGCCGCCGGTAAAGAACTTCACCCTCCAACCGGCACGCGTAGTGTAGGCCGTGCTTTTGGGCGCTGTCGTCTTCGGCGCAGTAGTAGCCGTAGGTGCAGCAGTAGCCGCAGTCGAAGTCGGAGCAGTATTCTCGGGCTTGGCAAGCAGCGTGCTGGGAGCGTTATGTGCAGGGGTGGCCGTTGACTTTGGAGTCGTAGGCTTAGCTGCCGTTGGTTTTGCTGCCGTAGGATTAGCTGCCGGCTTTGCAGGAGCAGCCGCTGGCACTGGTGCAGGGTCAGCCTCACGTCCATTCACCAGCAGGTCAATATCCTTGTCCTGTCGCAGCAGGACCTTTGCACCTGACTTCTGCTGGATTCTCTGGGTAAAGGTAAGCCTGGCAGATGCCGGCATTGCCAGCATCATTGCCATGGCTATTATTGCAGCAGAATGCTTCATTGTTTGTAAGATTTTAGGCCTCGATATTACCAAATATTTAAGAATCTAGTAAGACTGGTTTTGCCAGTTTTGCTGGCAAAACAAGCCGCCCTAGAATTATTCTTATCTTATTCCTTCCAGGCATCAATGATACCCTTGAAGTCAGCTGCCTTGAGCGAAGCACCGCCGATAAGACCGCCGTCCACATCAGGTTTGGCAAAGAGCTCCTTGGCGTTACTGGGCTTGCAGCTGCCACCATACTGTATGGTAGTATTCTCAGCCACCTCGGCGCCAAACTGCTTAGCTATCTCCTGGCGGATGAAGGCGTGCATCTCTTCTGCCTGGTCTGCCGTGGCAGTCTTGCCTGTGCCAATGGCCCAAACGGGCTCATAAGCCAGCACGATATTGGAGAACTGCTCAGCGGTGAGGTCGTAGAGAGAGCCCTTGAGCTGGGCGGCAACAACCTCATTCTGCTTTCCAGCCTCACGCTCTTCCAGCACCTCGCCAATACAGAAGATTACCTTCAGGCCGTTTGCAAGCGCAAGGTTAACTTTCTCCTTAAGTATCTCAGGAGTCTCGCCATAATATGCACGGCGCTCTGAGTGACCGAGGATAACGTATTCTGCTCCTGTACTCTTCACCATAGCAGCGCTTACCTCGCCGGTATAGGCACCTTTCTCCTTGTCGGCACAATTCTCGGCACCGAGCTTGATAACGTTGGTGTCAAGCATCGGAGCAATGCTGGCCAGATGGATAAACGGAGTGCAGATTACCACGCCACAGTTGGGTTTGTCGGCTGCAAGGATTTCGTTAAGTTCTTTTGCCAGGGCTACGCCTTCCTGCAGGGTCATGTTCATCTTCCAGTTGCCTGCAACAATTTTTTTTCTCATTGTCTTGTTTGTTTTTAGAATTATTGTTTTTGGGTTATTATCTTCCTTCTTGGCACTGTCAGCACTGTCAGCACTGACAACACTGTAGTTCCTGTTTTTCCTCTTGCCTCTAATCCACTTCACCAAATTAGACAGCAAGATTATCAGCAATATCGGCAGCAGATACCACATCAGTATCTTAAGCAGTATCTTGCCACTGCCACCAGCCGAAGCCTCCAGTTCTCTCTCGGAAACAGGAGCGTTCGTCACGTCCGGCAGATTATTCCCGCTCCATTTGTTGCGTATCACTCCATCCCTAAGGAGAATCAGTCCGGGATTTGAACGCACCATTGTTTTGAGCAATGTATGGTCAGCAAAGAGGAATGTGTACTCGGCGTCATTATAGTAGCACCATTTGCGTATCTCTTCCAGCGGTGATGCCGTAAGGCAGTAGATATCATAGCCGTTGTCACGACACCAGTCGCCTATCACGGCCAGGCGCTCTGTCGCCCCTATCGAGGCCTTGCCTAACTGAGGCGAGATAATGAGCATTGTCGGCTTCTTCTCAAACAGGATCTGTGCCGTCTGGTCTTCGCCAAGCGTATCAAGCACCATGAAATCTGATATCTCCCCTGGCTTGATGTCGTCATGGGCAGGGAAAACCATTTCCCTCAGGTTAGCTCCAATCTTATATTGGCGGAAATCTATCAACGGCAGGTAATACACCGACCTGACGCAAAAGACAAAGATAAAGATGCCGGTGCATAGCGACACAATCCACTGCCATCCTTCCGGCACCAGCGGCTTGGCCACCTGGGGATTGCGGGCCAACAGGATAGCCAGCCCAAGCAGCACCACATTCTTGAGAAGGGTCTCAACATTGCTGAATGTAATGAAGTCACCGAAGCAGCCGCAGTCATGCACCGGATGGAAGACCACCAGCAGCACCGAGATAATGGCAAAGATAACGCAAAACACCAGTGTGGCCACTGCAGTGAACTTGCGCCTCAGTCCCAGCAGCAGATAGATGCCCAGCACAAACTCGGCACAGCAAATAGCCACTGAAGCCACCAGCGGCAAATTAAGCCATTCTGGGAAATCTGCATTCAGCACATGCAGGTATTCCTCTATCTTGTAGCTGAATCCCTTCGGATCAACTGCCTTGACAAACCCCGACAGTATAAATGCGCATCCCAATATCAGGCGCACAATCGACATCACTATCTTCAGCAGTTTGTCAGACATTTTCGTACAGGGAAAAAATTCTTACTCTTTCTCTATCTTCAGCTTTATCAAGGCAAAGACGGAGTAATTAAGCATATCCATATAGTTGGCATCTATACCCTCGCTCACGAGGGTGGCTCCGTGCAGCTCCTCTATCTGCTTGGTCCTAAACACCTTCATCAGTATCAAATCGGTGTACGAACCTATGCGCATCATTCGCCAGGCCTCGTCGTAGTCATGATTCTTGCGGACCATCAGCTCAAACACCCTGCCAACCTGCCTATCATATTCGGCCAGGGCTTGCTCTGCATCCATATCCTCCTTCTCGGCAGCACCGTGCTCCAGCTGTATCAAGCCAATAATGCTATAGTTGACAATGCCTATAAACTCGGAGGCCTCATCCTCATCAACCATACTGCTGCCCTTCGTCTGGAGCGAACGGATACGATTAGCCTTGATATATATCTGATCAGTGAGCGACTGCGGACGCATAATGCGCCATGCAGCGCCATAGTCGTGCAGCTTCTTCTCAAAGAGGTCGCGACACATCTTCATCACTTCTGCAAACTGCTTGTTGGTGTCAGCCATAGTCTATAATTTTGCTACAAAATTAGCATTATTTTCTCACTTCTCGCCTTACAAAAGAATAAAAATACCCTTTACGGGAAAAATTAATGTCGGAATCATTCGTTTAAGAAAATATTTTGCGACATTTGCAAACGCAACTGTCAAAATGAGGGTCTCATGAATACCAATTTTATATATACGCTTTTGATGGCAGCGTTGCTTACTGCCACGCATTGCGCTAAGGCGCAAAAGGTAATTTTCCAACCGTCCGATTCGGTAAAAATCGAGCAACTTTTACAGGAGGGTTTACAGCAGCCAAAAGGCACCTGTCTGCCCCTCTTCTATGGGCGTCATTTCCTAGGTCTTCCCTATGTTGCGCAGACCCTCGAGGTAAACTATATTGAAAATCCGCAAGAAGCTACAGAACAACTGATTATCAATACACGAGAATTAGACTGCACAACCTTCGTAGAGACTGTCTGCGCACTGGTGAGGACCACCCGTCAAGGCAAGGCAACTTTTACTGATTACTGCCGCAACATTAAGCAGATGAGATACCAGGGTGGAAAGCTCGACGGCTACGCCTCACGGTGCCACTATTATTCCACCTGGATAGACAACGCCGAAGCCCTGGGCATTGCCCATGAATTAGGGCCCGACGACAGTCCGTACTTCACGGCCACCAAGAATCAGGTTATCAACTTCATGACCACGCATCCCGACTACTACCCCGCCCTGCGCGCACCGAAAGGAAAACAATTCATGCCCGACATACGCAAGGCAGAGCAGTCTATCACGCGCCCTCAACGCTACATACCCACATCAGCTCTCGGCAAAAGCCGCACACAGCTCAGTTGCATACACGACGGCGACATAGTGGCCCTCGTCACCGACAAAGCCGGCCTTGACGTTGCCCACCTTGGGCTTGCCATGTGGGGCAAGGACGGCAAGCTCCACTTCATGCATGCCTCCAGCCTTCGCCATAAGGTAGTGGAAGAGCCCCTCACCCTCCAGCAATACCAACAGAAACAGAAGACCCAACGCGGCATCCGCGTAATCAGAATACTGTAAAGAGCCAGTAATGCTAGTAAGGCTAGAAAAGCAAGTAAGACTAGAAAGGCTAGAAAGGCTAGAAAGGCTAAAAAAGCTAGAAGGACTAGTAAAAACAAAGCAAAAACCAAGCAATCCTATGCAAATCCTCCTGAACGGCATCCGCCTCTACGGTCACCATGGAGTAGGCACCGACGAGCAGCAAGTAGGATCGTGGTATGAGATTGATCTCACTATCGATGCCTGCGTAACCTCCGCAGCACTTGATCACGATGACCTGTCAGGAACCATCGACTATTCTGCCGTGCTGCACGTCGTCCAGCAAGAGTTTGCCACACCCAGCCGACTCCTTGAGCATCTTGCCTGCCGCATATCGAAATCGGTACTGGCAAATTTCGCCATGGCGCAACAGGTTGACATCTGTGTCAAGAAGATTGCACCCCCTATGCCGGGCAATGTGCGCAGCGCCGCAGTAAGACTCTCTCTTACAAGAGAATAGCACCCCTTCTTTCGTCATCATCCTTTTTCATTGCGAGCTCACAAAAACGAGCTCGCAATAAATAATCGCGCCGAAGTCAAAGGCGAAGCCTTCGCGAAGATTTCGTCGGTGGTCGCGCTGCAAGCGCGGTCCGACAAAAGGAAATCTGAGAGCCTTGGCGGCAAATCTAATCGCGCCGAAGTCAAATCTAATCGCGTCGAAGTCAAATCTAATCGCGTCGAAAGTGCCAACTTCTACGCGATTAGATTTTTTTTTCAGCAGAAATGTATCATTTTTTTAGTGATACAAATGATACAAATGCTACAATTCATCTATGAAAACCTTGCCGTTTTTTCAGTCGGCTTTGCCTTCCCTCGGAGTGATGAGTAAGAGGATGACCTAACGAAACGTTACCCCATCGCCGGCAATATCGGAGGCATGCAGGTGATGCGACGCCTCGATAAGAGGATGCTCTCGAAGTACCACCTTGCCATGGTAGGCGGACAGCAAAAGGCATTGCCCTGTCAAGTGGATAAAGACGACAAGGGGGTAACGAAATGTGACACCCTTGGCGCCCCGCGCGGCCATGCGGATAAAGAGGACAAGCAGGGTGAACGAATCGTTCACCGTCAGGTCAGTGACCGTATGATTCGTACGGTCACCGACTCTATCTCCAGCGAGGTGAAAGGCGAGGGACTGGCGCACGAGACATGTACTCACGATAACGCGGCATTTTGGAATGTCAAGTTTCCAAATCCCGCATATTTCATCGCAAAAATATCAGATATTATTAAAATCCATTAACAGGGAGGGGTGAAAATATCAAAGTCGTAGGCAGTTTTGCAGAATATTAGTAAATTTGCAATTGAATAGGGTATTAGTATACACCCAGCAGAAGACGGAAAAGAAAAATATGCATCGCGGGCGCATGATGCGCGCGCGAGAAACGAAAAGAAAAACAAGCTTTGATGAATAAACAAAACAAAAAAATCTGGCGCATCTCCCTACTTGCCATGCTGATGCTTGGCACGGGGTTATTTGCCAACGCTCAGAAGCTGGCAGTCAAGAACAATCTGCTCTATGACATGACCCAGACGCCCAACATCGGTTTTGAATACGCAGTGAGTCCCAAGTGGACGATAGGCCTTAACCTGGGGCTCAACACCTCATGGCATCATGCATCGGGCGGCAGCGGCTTCTTCTTCCCGTTTAGCAAAGGCACCGCTCGCGGAGAGCGCGACAAGGTGCAGTGGCGCCATATCCTCATTGCCCCTGAGGCCCGCTACTGGTTTTGCTCTGTGTATGAAGGCCACTTCTTCGGATTCAATGCCTTGGCAACATGCTTCAACCAGGGCAACGTGAAATATCCCTTCGGACTCTATCCCAGCCTCAAGGACCATCGCCGCCAAGGCAAGGCATTCGGCGCCGGCGTCTTCTACGGCTACTCCTGGGTTCTCTCTCCCCACTGGAGTATTGAGGCAGAAGGCGGCATCGACGTGGGCTTTGCCCATTTCAAGGAATATGACTGCGTCAACTGCGGCCCATACCTGCGCAAGGACACCAAGCCCTTCGTTGCACCCAAGCTGGGCATCAATGCAGTGTACATCATTAAGTGATTTTGAGATTTGAGATTTAAACAAGTCCGGCCATCTACTAAAGTCCAACAGAAGAATGAAAAACAGCATACTTTTCACTATTATCCTTGCTGCAGCCAGCCTTACTGCTGCTGCGCAATCCCCCACCCTACAAGCTAACAGCCAGGGTGACATGCTTGACCTCTACTACACCATCACGCCAGCCAAGCCTGCCAGCGCCTATGCCCTCGTGATAACCCCGATGATCTGCGGGCAGAAAGACACTGTGCGCCTTGAGCCCACCGTCATACGAGGAGCACGCAATGCCCGCAAGTATCACCGTGACATGCGACTCAACCACAAAGACCTCGCAGAGACCGCCTACAGGAAAGCCTCACAGGCCGATCCTATTGTGGGGCAGATTGCCTTCAACCTCAGCGACAACCGCATGGGCTGGATGAAAAAAGAGCCTGTCACCCTCTGCGTGGTTACAGAGCAAGAAGGTTGCTGCAAGGCGGAGACACTCAAAGTGGAATGTACCGACCCAGTCCAGTATCAGGCTCCCAAGAAGCCGTTCAAGCCTTTCTTTGCCAACGTGGAGGACAACACCGGCGTGGCCGGAAGGCTGACAAAGGACAACCCCGTGCTGGCGCATATCTCCGACTACAAGCCATACGATTCTTCACGCATACTGCGCAAAGAGAAGGGCGCACTCTACGTACACTTCCCGCTTGACAAGACCGACTTGCGCCGCGACTTCCGCGACAATGCGTCCATACTCGACCGGATTGTTGACATCACACGCCAAATCATGGCCGACAGCACAAGCCATGTGGAGAAGATACAGATTGTCGGCCTCGCATCAGTGGAAGGTCCCCAAAAGCGCAACAATTTCCTCGGCGAGGGACGTGCCGAAGCTCTTAAGGACTATGTCCAGGCACGCGTGGACACCCCCGACGAACTCTATGAGTGCATCAACGGCGGCGAGGCATGGACTGAGCTGCGCGACCAGATAAACGACAGCGACTCACACTATCGCCAGCAGATGCTGGACATCATTGACAGCGAGCCGAACCTCGACCGGCGCGAAGCCAAGCTCAAGGCTTTGGACAGAGGCAAGGCTTACGCCTACCTGCGCGACAACGTCCTCAGCGACCAGCGTAACTCCGGCTACGTGCGCATATACTATGACTATGTGCCCGATGCCGCTGCCGCCACAATAAATAAGGCCAGCGCACTGCTGCGCCAGGAGAAATACGACGAGGCTCTCCAGTTGCTGCGCACCGTGCAAAGCGACCAGCGCGCTCAGAACGCCCTCGGCGTAGCCCTCTACATGACAGGCGACAAGGAGGCTGGCATCCGCTGCTTTGAGGCTGCCGCCAGCAACGGCAATGCCGAAGCCATACAAAACCTTAAACAACTGCAAGAAAACTGAAAATCAGGCAGGTCAGACCAGTCCGACTAGTCCGACATGTCCGGCCTAAAAGAAATCAATGTTTTATTAACTTTTTTATTAACCTCTCAAAACAATTTAAAGTATGAGAAAATTTCTTAAGTATGCCTTCGTAGGTGCGATAGCACTTACCGGCTTTGGTCTCGTATCGTGCTCTTCTGACGACGATCTTGACAATCCCAACGGTGGTGTCACCGGTGAGGAAGTGAAAACGGCTTTCACCATTTCCTTCCCCAGCAATGTGATTAGCACCAAACAAACTGCAGCTACTGTACAGGATGCAGGAACTACCGAATCATTCCGCGGTCTGGATGACTTCTACCTCATTCCCTTCGGTAGCGCCATTACTGCTGGTACAGAAACAAAGATTGGTAGCATCATTGAGCTTGCTGGCTTTGGCAAAAACGATTTTGACATTGCAACCGCCAACGCAAAGGTTTATACCGGCAAGACAGTGCCAGTGGGAACAAATCACTTCCTGTTCTATGCAAAGGCTCAGGACGGTAGTAAGAACGCTACTTTGTCTACTGTTGCAGAAAAGCATCAGTATGGTACTCTCGCTGTCAAGACTGCTACCACTGATGGCATTGTAGAAGCACCCTACACAAAGGCTTCTGACATCACCTTTGCCCCTGTACAGATCAACACCGTTACCACAACATGTGCAGGTAGCGCCAAAGGTCAGGCTCTGATCACTCTGCTCAACAGCGTTGAGAATGCTGAAGGCAAATTACTTGCCGCTGACGCATCAAATACTGCATGGTCCGCAGTTACCGAGGCACAGAATCCCCTGCTGTATCAGCTGTATCAGAACCTCATTACTCTGAAAAACGCCTCCTCTTACAACGTGCAGGCTGCCCTTGAGGATCTCTATGTTTCTCTTAACGACATGGCCTCCAACGCCAGCAACAATGGCTACGGCATTGCCACTGCAATCCGCACCGCCATCTCCGGCGCATGCGCTACTGCTCCTGCAGCCAATGCTACTACCATCGGCACTTTGAAGAGCGACTACACTGGCTATCCCGCTGACGTTAATCTTCCTGATGGCGCAGCTCAGGTTAACTTCAGTGCAGGTGCTTTTGCATGGGCTGCCGATCAGGTACACTCTACCCAGCTTAACGTAACTGCAGTAGACAACTATGTATATCCTGCTAATCTGTGGTATTTCGCTAACAGTACTCTGAAGACCCGCACCACCACTCCGTTGACAGACCATGAAGGCAATGGAAAGACATGGGAAGAAATCCTTACTGACATTTACGGAGTAGCCGATGCCGGCACCCAGGTAGCTGCCAACACTCGCTCGGTTGTAATGAACGATCAGGCTCAGTATGCAGTAGGTCGCCTTGACGCTACTGTAGCAGCCCTGAATGCAAACAAGTATTATGACAAGAAGGGTGAAGAGGTAAATGTAACTAACGGTTTCACCCTCAAGGGTGTCCTCGTTGGTGGCCAGAAGTCTGTTGACTGGCAGTTCCTGCCTGTTGGCACTGGCACTTGGACTGTATATGACAATGCACTTGATGCATCTGGCACATGGAATGTCAAGAACGGAACTGCTTCCAGCACCAACTACACTCTCCTTCTGGAGACTGCTGCCGGTGAAACTGAACTTGTTGCTCTTGAGTTTGTAAACAACGGTGGAGACTTCCAGGGTGCCGACGGCGTTATCCCTGCAGGTGGCACATTCTACATGGTGGCTTCACTTGATCCCGCCAACGCAACTAACAAGACTACTGTTACCCACAACACCGTCTTCAAGCAGGACTACAAGACCCAGGTAACCTTCACCATTGGTAATGGTACTGTTACCACCGATCCTGCAACAGGTACCAAGACTGGTACCGGCGGTCTGGCAACTGCCACCAACGGCATCCCCGACCTCCGCACTCCTACTGTTGAGCTCGGCCTTTCTGTAAACCTCCAGTGGCAGCAGGGTCTGACCTTCAACGCACAGTTCTAACATCCTAACATAGCGGCGTGTGCCGCTTTCCATTCCCGTCCCCTCCCGCACCCCGCGGGAGGGGACGAGGGAGGGAAAAATAAAAAAAATATTGACCATCTGACAAATCAGTATTGTCCGACCAATCCGACCAGTCTGACAAGTCCGACAACAAAACCATAAACCAATGCTACACACTCTGAAGAAATCAGCTGTATGGCTTAGCCTGCTCTTCTTTGGCACAAGTATGTCGTCATGTATCTGCGACTTGATACAAGAAGACCTTGACAACTGCGGCAAGGACTACACTATCAACTATACATTGCGCCTTATAACCAATATAGAGACAGAGCTCAACACCGTGCTATATTCTGATGCCGATCAACCGGTGGCTGACGAATTGCGCAAAGCCCTCACCCAGAATATCTTCAGAGACTATGCAGCAGATGTCAACCTCTCCTTCTATGACGATGACGAAGAACTCATCAGGCAGGAGGTTGAGCAAATGAACGCCAACCAGGCAACCTACACCATCTATCTGCCTGTGCAGAAATACAATCACCTAGCCATCGCAAACATTGCGGGAGCAAAGACCGTCTCTCTGCAGGGAGACGACAAGACCTCCACCTCCAAGCTGGTGCAGCAACGTGGCGACACCATCGACAGCCATGCTACCGGCCTTTTCACTGCACGCCAGACCATTGATGTGCAAGCTAACCAAGATCAGGACTTCCTCGTACCCCTATATATGGCCAACAGTGCCGCTGCTATAGTCATCGACACCACCGGCTATCACGTGCGCGACGTGCGCACGTATATAAATAAGGTAGGCGACAGCTTCACTATGAGCGACAGCACCTACACCTACAACACCAATTCCGTCATCCGCATGAATGATGTAGCCGTACCCGGCACTACCAAGATTTGCCGCTACGGTGTATGCTTCCCCTCCGCCGACGAGGGCGACTGGGAGATACACTGCTACGTCACCCTTGACGACGGCACAATAACAGAAAACATCCTGACCGTCTCTGCACCACTGCAAGCCGGTCAGCTCAAGATAGTCAATGTAAAACTTGGCGAAAACGGCGTCTTCGAGGTCATCTCCGCGGAAGCCAGCGTCAGCGTCACCCTCGATTGGAAACCCGGCGGAACGTATAATCCTTCATTCTAATTGAAAATTAGAAATTAGGAATTAGGAATTGTAATCCTATAAGTCCGAAAAAGATAGAAAACAGAAGCAATGCTTAACACCATAAAATTCAATTGTCAATTGTCAATTATCATAATTGCAGTATTGTCTGCAATTATGATGACTTCTTGCATCTACGAGGATGATGACAGTTACATTGGTCAAGAAACAAAGCTGGCAAGATTCATCATCTCTGTAGGTAATGAGCAAGGGGGCACCACCCGTACCACCAAGCAAACTACCGAGGTTACGCAGGCACAATCCACGCCTGTGTTCCGCGGCATGCAGGACATGGTCCTGATACCTTTTCGTATCAGCGGCGACGAGGTAACCACATCCAGCAGAAGACTTGCCATAAACATCACTCTGCCTGCAATTGGCAGCATTCCGCAAGTCAGTGCCAACAATACAATAAACTCACTCAATGCCACCAGCAATTCCCAGGTTTACCAAGATGTAGCCATCGTTCAGGGCACCAATGCACTCCTGTGTTACGGCAAGGCCACAGGTGAAGACAACATGGCCAATGGCAGTCTCGAATATGCCGGTCTGGAATATGGCAATGTGGCTGGCATAACCTTCACGCCGAAGTCAATCTATGCACCCACCGACCCTGCCGTTGCTCCCACCGAGGCCACCGCACTGACAACCTACCTTACATCCATTGCCAACACCGCTGGATGGAGTGCCGTTGATCACGGCAAAATAAAATTGCTGCGAGAGGCATTCGTATCACAGCACGCAGGCTCTGCCGCCAACGTACTTGCCACACTACAGAAATTATACGATGCTCTGCAACTTGAGGTAGAAGCACTGCCCAGGGCCATCATTGCCTCAATGAAGATTGGCGATGGAGCAGAAGACATGCTGCATCTGGATGCCAATGACAGTCTAAGGTGGAACGACAATGTCAGCTTCAAAGACTACCCCGCCTCCATTAGCCTGCCTGACGGAGCAGCTTTCATAACATGGGTGGAAGACTCTCGCTTTGAGTCAATAGTCAATGGCTTGCAAGACAATATCGGCAATGAGAAACTTACCCCCAGCGCCGGCGTGCCTCTCACTCACTATGCAACGCCAGCCCCACTCTATTACCGCACCAACACTAAGATAAAGGTAAGCAACGAATCACAGCTGGAGCATTATCAAAACAGCGCTCTCGACTGGAACGGAATACTCGCCAAATATGACTCAGGTGATGGCGAGGTTACCATCACGACTAAATCCGTTGCGCTGCAGAAACCGTTAGAATATGCCGTTGCACGCATGGATGCCGCCGTGAAGGCTGCCACAGCAAAGCTTAAAGATGAAGAAGAAATAGAAACCGATGCCGCAGACCTTGAGCTGACAGGAATACTCATCAACAATCAGTACGCTGTTGACTATGAGTTCTCTCCCATAACAGCCAGTGAAGCAACGCCTTACATCATCTACGACAACACCATCCCCCCTGCCGACAAAACCACCACGCCCGCCACTCCTATAACACTGGCCACAAACCTGGGAAAGACGGACAACTACACATACAACCACACTCTGGTATTGCCCAGCAAGACGGACGAAAATGTCAACATATATCTTGAGTTTAAGAACAATAGCGACCACGACATAACAACCCTGACCGGACTTGTGCCACCAGGTTGCAAGCTTTATCTTGCCGGCACGATAACCCTGGCACAGGGCACACAGCACTACGTCTTCGAGCAGGATAAGGTGACCACCTTCGTCGCCACAATTGCCGACCTCAAGAACGCCTGCAATGTAGTACCCTCAATGGATGTGGGAAAGCCGTTTACTGTGCAGGTAGCGATAAAAGACTGGGAGAATATCCTCACAGACGATCACCCCATCTTCAACTGGTAAAGACATGCATAATTTTATTAGAAATATAAAGACCCTCTCGACACTGTCCTTGCTCACTGCACTGGCACTGACTTTCGGCGCATGCTCTGACGACAGCGACTATCACAAGGAGGCAAAGCAGACCACCTTGCATCTGCGCACTTCATCGCAGAACTATGGCTTCACTCCACTGCTACGCTCCGTAACATCCGGCTACAGCGCTTACAGCGGCATAGGCACCAACTGTGACATCATCATGTATATGACCCAGGGTACGCCCAAGACCAATATGGTTTACGAAACTACCCTTTTCAAATGGGATAAGACCAACGAATGGACTGCAAATGTGGCACTTGAGACTGGCGACACTTACTATGTATATGGCTATATGCCTGCCAATGCAGCAACCGGCACAATCAGCTCCACCGACTATACCACAGGCTCAACAATAATATTGTCAAACCTTAATACGGTGAGCACACAGGATGTATGCGTAATAACCGGCGCAGCCGCAGAGGACTATCCCACCCATCCTTTCGACATCATCAATAGTACCACGCCTGTCGTTCCGGGTGTTTTCTCCATCACTGCCAAGGACGGCGACAACTACCTCTATGTGTTGATGAATCACATCTATGCTAAGCTGGGCCTGCATTTCAAGGTAGAAGGACCATCATCCTATTACTACAGCCTGCGTGGCATCAGACTCAAGAAGGTAGAAATGAACACCACCATAGGAGAACTTACCGTCAATGTTCACAGCGGTTCTGCCAACCCGACCCTAAGCTATAACGAAGAAACAGGCACAACCCAGACAATCACTCTCTTTGACGTAAGTGCCGATGATGATGACTCCAACGATGCAGGTATAGAAATCACTCCCACCGGCATCGAAGTGCCCGCATTCTTCACCCCGATGCAGAGCGGCGACAGCAAGCATCTCAAGTTTATCTCATACTACGATGTCTATTACCGCGACACTGACGGCAATATGTCAACCCGACAATTAAAATTGAAAATTAACTCCCTGATTTTTAATTGTTAATTCATAACACGAGACTACCACTATAAATCACCATGCCATACAAAGCCTACATATTAAATATCTGGACGAAAAGCATAGCCCTCATAATAATGCTTTTCACTTTTTCCATTTTTACTTATGCTGACGACAATATAACCATCGGCGGCAATGTGTATGGCGGCGGCAACCGTGGCGACCTTAAGGGTACTACCACCGTTGTTATCCAGAGCGGCACCGTTGAGGGCGATGTTTATGGCGGCGCTCGTATGGCTAATGTAACACCCACCACATCTAAAGACACTGTTATCAACGGCGTAACACTGTCAAAAGACTACGCCACCCACGTACTTATCTGGGGCGGAAATCTGAAGAATGTGTATGGCGGCAACGATATTACCGGCAACATAACAGGCGGCACCAACGTCGAGATATATAGCAATGTCAATGGCGATGTCTACGGTGGCGGCAACGGCTCATACGTCTATACCGACCAGACCTCACTTACAGACCCTGCCTACGCCGACCTTCACTATACCGTAGGTGATGGCCAGACCTCTGCCCAAGCCCTCTACGACTTCCGCCCCAATGTTGACAAGACCCTTGTACACATCACAGGCAAGAGCGCCACACTGACAGGCGGTACCGAGGAAACGACCTACATCGGAGGGCGCGTATTCTGCGGAGGCAACAGCGCCACACTTCGTTCCACGTCAGGCAACCCTACTGCCAACCTCAGGATTGGCTCTCATGTGGTAGTGGACAATGTGTTCCTCGGCTCCAACGGCGAGAACATGGTCAATACCGATACCCTTCAGACCTATGCCAACGATGCTATCAGCAGCATGGATCTGACAGACCCCACCACTTTCGCAGAGTATATGCGTGGCGTAGATATGGGCATCAAGCCTACCGTATCCTTTGATGCAGATTACGTCGATGAAACAGCATATATAGGTTCCTTCTTTGTCGGCGGCAACGTAGGCAGTATGTCGGCTTCAGGAACCTTCACCCTCGACTTCCCCAAGACTGTTGTTATCTACAATAAGCTCGTTGGCGGTTGCAACAATGCCAATGTTGCCAAGAGTACTTATAACGCATTCCATGAGGGCGGTCTCACCACAGCTGCATCCCCCAAGGTAAACCTCAATATCGCCGGTCTGGTGCTTGAGCCACGCACACTTGACAAAAGCACTTTCACTCTCAGCTGGAACAAGACGACGGACAATATGTTCATCGGCGGTAACATATACGGTGGCTGCTACGCCAGCGGATACATCAATGGCAACGTAAACATTAACCTCACTGCCGATGCGATATCCACCGACACTAAGGCCATTGCCAACGGTACCGATGTAAAGGAACTGACCGACCATCGCGACAACGTGTTCAACACCGCGCTCAGCATCTTTGGCGCAGGCTATGGTGAAGACTCTGAGATCTGGGGCAACACCACCATAACTCTTTCTAACAACGCCGACATTATCAAGGTGTTCGGCGGTGGTGAGAAGGGCGTGGTTGGCAACCTCGTTCGCACTGCGGAAGGAGCCCGCACAGGAGACATTGAGAATCCCTACAATACCACCATTAATCTCACTGCCGGTAACGTAGGCAAGATATATGGCGGCGGCTTCGAAGGTCCCGTCACCGGCCATACCACAGTCAACCTCATTGGCGGCACAGCTTACGATGTAATAGGCGGAGCATGCAATGCCGACATCGGGGAATATGCCGAGACATACGTTGGTCGAGCTACGGCATCAACCATACCGACTATCACTAATAATATATATGGTGCAAATGACTTTGGCGGCACAATAAAAGGAAATGCTGACTTTGCATCCCACGTGACTAGCGAGGCAAACGACAAGACTTACAATGCAGATTTGCTAAAGGCTTCTGCCTATATTGAGTATATCAAGGGAAAAGCTCACTACATATTTGGAGGTGCCAAGGCTGCCTACGACTATAAGGACCAGACCCTCTATTCCCAGTACACCAACAGTGACGGAACGGTTAAAAATGATTTTGTCAAGCCTCACATTGGCAATGCATTCATCAACTTCCGCCCTGTGTATGCTGAAAACAGCAGCGTAACACGCGTCTATGGAGGCGGACAGGGATATTACAACGAACGTGACAAGGATCTGCTGCAAGACAACAGCTATGTGCTCGTCGACATACCCGCAGATGTCGAGCAGTTTGCCAGCATGGAAGTGTTCGGTGCTGGCGACTATAGCGGCGTAGGTATGGACATAGCCGCTTCGACTGTACGCTCCAACGAAGAGTCTGATGGTGATATTACTGCTGCAGCCGTTATAGATCTCGTTCGTGGCAACATCAACTCTGTCTATGGCGGAAGCTATAAGCAGGGCTTTACCCGTCGCACCATCGTCAACGTTCCCGTTGGGTCCACCATCGACATGAACTACCTCTATGGCGGTGCCTACGGCGTAGCCTCTGCCGATGGCCACACACTTGGCAATCTCTGGCCCTGCGATGTCTATGAATCGAATGTAAACTACAAGAGCGGTGCTGCACGCATCAGGTCTATCTACGGTGGCAACAACAGCTATCGCCGCACCCTCTATTCACATATCAACATCCATACCCCCGTCCGCTACGTTCACCACACATATGGTCTGACCCACGCCAACATCTTCGGTGCCGGCTACGGCGAGAACACATGGGCACAATATACCGAGATTAATCTTCTTGACAGCGCCAAGGTATATGAACCGTATGGCGGCGGCGAAGCCGGTAGCGTATATAACAAGGAATCGATAGCTCGTCTCGCAACCAACAACGGTTGGAGTCTAGACATGCCTGGCGACTACTCCACCACCGATGCATCTTATGATCACGGCGGCCTTAGCAATGCCCTAGCCCATACTACCCAGCTCTATATTGACTACAAACTCAAGGTTGAGGCGGCGAAGGATGCAGGAATTGATACACTGTCCAACATCAAGACAGAGTTGCAAGGATACCGCGAACAGATGGTCTATCTTGTCCGCATCGACACCGGGCACATCCTGGGTATCGATATAGAGGTTGCCCTGGCCATCCATTTTAATCTCGATCTTTCCGGTTTCC
>CADAZW010000076.1 GCA_902792555.1 uncultured Bacteroidales bacterium
CCTATGCAGGCAGCGCAGCAATATTTCCTTGACAAGGGAAAACGCGAATTGACTTTTGTGGAACAGACATGGATACTGCTTGGCGATAAAAAGAAGCGGGAAACGTTACTGGACGGATATACACGCGACTTCTTCGGAGCCACTGTCAACCGATGGGATGAATTGTACAGGCAATACTCACGGCTGCTATGGTCAGGATATTAGTGGAGAAGGTTAAAGGGTTAAAAAGTTAAAGAGTTAAAAGGTTAAAGGTTAAAAAATCAGCGAAGCTGGTGCCGACTTCAAGGAGCCACGAGAGCAAAGCGACAATGCCGAGGCATCGCGAGTGGCTCGTCGGCCGTCAGCAAAGCTGGTGCCGACTTCAAGGAGCCACGAGAGCAAAGCGGCAATTAATATAATAGTAAGTAGCTATGAGTATTTCAACAGAACGAGTGTTCGCGATCTTCCGCGATCTGAATAAAATACCGCGTCCCTCTCATCACGAGGAACGAGTGGCAGACTATCTGTGCAAGTTTGCAGAGCATCTGAATCTGGAGTACGAACGCGACAACGAGAACTGCGTGGTAATACGCAAGGCTGCCAGTCCTGGTTACGAAGGGGCGGAAACCGTGGTGCTGCTTAACCACATGGACATGGTTTGCGTAGGAATGAATGACCCAATTAACGACCCCATCGAAGCGTATGAGGAAGATGGCTGGATGAAGGCCCGCGGAACATCACTGGGAGCAGACAATGGCATCGGCTTGTCGATGGCGCTAGCCGTACTGGAAGACGACAATATCATTCATCCTGCCCTGGAGGTCATCACCACCACCAACGAGGAGGACGGAATGTCGGGAGCCTCGGCACTGTCGAAGGATTTTATCCGAGGCCGTAAGGTCATAAATCTAGACTCCGAAGACTATGACACCATCACCACCGGTGCCGCAGGAGCATGCTTGCAGTTTCATCGCATACCTATGAAAAGGCTCCCTGCCCCTGGAGGCAAGAGGCGCTGGTATCGCATACGTTTTGATGGCGGATTGGGTGGTCACTCTGGCGTTGACATCAATAAGGGACGCTGCAGTGCAGTAATTGCCATGTGGGCCATACTGAAAGCAATATACAATAGCTACGACTTTGACGTGGCCAGTATTAATGTCGGTGAAGCGAATGCCTCCATTGCCTCGTCAGCAGAAATAATTGTATGTGTACCGTCGGGCGAAGCGTGCGAGTTCGTTAAAGGACAGCAAGACATGATAAATGAATGGCTGCACGAAGAATACCCTCAAGACCCGGGGATGACATGCAGCATTGAAAAATGTGAGCCTCTTGATAGCGTCATCCCTAACGAGGCGCTAGAGGCGCTGCTAAACAGTCTTGAGGAGGTGCCGCAAGGAGTGGTGAAAATGAGTGACAAGATGCCTGGCACGGTTGAGACCTCCAACAATGTAGGGCGTATATCAACAGAACGAGACCATATCTTTATCTCCACTCATACACGCAGTTTCATTGATAGCGACATGAAAATGCTGAGCAAGGATATTGCCGATTCCTTCTACTCGGCAGGGGCCCACTCGGAGGTAGTAATGTCTGCCCCCGCATGGCAGGAAGACCAAAAGTCGCCGTTTCTACAACTAGTGAGCAACACTTTCCAGGACGTGCTGGGATGGCGTCCACGCATGGTGGCAATGCATTTCGTGCTTGAAGCAGGATTCTTTGTTCAGCACTATCCTGGCATACAAATAGCCAGCATCGGCCCGCGCATAGTGGAACCGCATTCTGCTAGCGAGAGAGTTGAGCTTAAAACTATTGACGATATATGGCAGGTCCTTCTGGAACTGCTGAAGCGACTGGCCAAATAGCACATAGCTTGCAGTTATCTTAAAAAATATTAATATTTATGCCACAAATGTGGCGTAAAATTATTAACTTCGCAGCGCAGAAGACTCAACGGACAAGGGTCAACAGCCAATGGCCAATGGCCGAAGAGCCTGACAGACAGAGAATAATATATAAAAACAAATATAGTTATGCCATTAAAGGAAGGAAAAATTTCCCAGGTTATCGGCCCCGTTGTAGACGTGTATTTTGACACTGAGGGCCAGAAGGCCGAGGAGGTGCTCCCTAAGATTCACGATGCCCTTGAGATTGACAGGGGAGAAGCCGGTAGGCTGGTACTTGAGGTGCAGCAGCACATCGGCGAAGACACGGTAAGAACCGTGGCTATGGACTCTACCGACGGACTACAGCGCGGTATGGAAGTTAAGCAGCTTGGCGCTCCCATCAGTATGCCTACGGGCGAACAGATCAAAGGGCGCCTTCTCAATGTGATTGGCGAGCCTATCGACGGCATGAAGCAGTTCAGCCAGAAAGAGGCAGCTCCCATTCATCACCCAGCACCCAAGTTTGACGAGCTCAAGACCTCTAAGGAGGTACTCACCACCGGCATCAAGGTTATCGATCTGCTTGAGCCCTATATCAAGGGTGGAAAAGTTGGACTCTTTGGCGGTGCCGGCGTAGGCAAGACGGTGCTCATCATGGAGCTTATCAACAATATCGCCAAGGGACATGACGGATTCTCCGTTATTGCCGGTGTTGGCGAGCGTACCCGTGAGGGTAATGATATGCTGCGTGAAATGATTGAGGCCGGCGTGATAAAATATGGCAAAAAGTTTGAGGAACTAATGGAGGAGGGAAAATGGGACCTCTCTGCCGTTGACTACGAGGAGCTGGCCAAGAGTCAGGCCACCTTGGTATACGGCCAGATGAATGAGCCTCCCGGTGCACGTGCCTCCGTAGCTTTATCTGGTCTTACCGTTGCCGAGTCTTTCCGCGATATGAGCGCCAAGACTGGCAAGGAGACCGATGTGCTATTCTTCATCGACAACATCTTCCGCTTCACTCAGGCAGGTTCTGAAGTGTCGGCTCTGCTGGGCCGTATGCCTTCGGCTGTGGGCTATCAGCCTACGCTTGCCAGTGAGATGGGAGCTATGCAGGAGCGCATCACCTCCACAAAGAACGGCTCCATCACCTCTGTGCAGGCTGTGTATGTGCCGGCCGATGACCTCACCGACCCGGCTCCTGCCACCACCTTCTCTCACCTCGACGCCACCACGGTGTTGAGCCGTAAGATTACCGAACTAGGTATCTATCCGGCCGTTGATCCGCTGGCATCATCATCCCGTGCCCTTGACCCCAACGTGGTTGGCAAGGAGCATTATGACTGCGCTCAGAGAGTCAAGCAGATTCTGCAGAAATACAACGAGTTGCAAGATATCATTGCAATCCTCGGTATGGATGAGCTCTCCGACGAAGACAAGCTGACAGTAAACCGTGCTCGCCGTGTACAGCGTTTCCTTAGCCAGCCGTTTACTGTGGCAAGCCAGTTTACCGGCCTGCCCGGTGTAATGGTTAGCCTGCAAGACTGTATCAAAGGCTTCAACATGATTCTTGACGGCGAAGTTGACGACCTGCCCGAGCAGGCCTTCCTCAATGTAGGCACCATAGAAGAGGCTATTGAGAAAGGCCGCAAGCTCATGGAGGCCGCCAAGGGATAAATCCGACCCGCTATACCCGCTAACAGAAAAAAGATGAAACTGACAATCGTAACACCGGAGAAAACAATCTATGACGGAGAGGCCATCAGCGTGGCTGTGCCTGGCACAAAGGGCGCCTTTGAGGTGCTTGACAACCATGCGCCCATCATCTCCAGCCTCCAGAGCGGCGTGATCACAGTGAAAACCGCCGACGGGGTACAAGAGTTCACCGTTCGCTCTGGCTTTATAGAGGTAGCCCGTAATTCGGTGTCGATTTGCGCAGAGGAGTAGGGGAAACCGCAAGACAACAACACCAATGGAAAAGATTAAAAGAGCACGCAACAAATATATCTTTGGCATGATCCTTATGATTGTGGCAGGGTATGCGCTTATCACCTGCGGCATGCTGCTCTTTAAACTAACGCCAAACTTCCCTGTGGTTCCCCTGGCTATAGCATCGGTGCTTCTGATAATATATAATGTTTGCGCAATCCTTGTATATATACGCATGGTGCGCACAACAGAAAAAGGGCTCGTGCCTTTTTACCTTGCCAACAAGGTGGTGCGCATGATTTTTGCACTGGCGCTTATAATAGGCATAGCACTGCTCACCAAGTCAGGCAAGATATCCTTTGTTATCAGCTTCTTTGTGCTCTATCTTGGCACTATCATATACGAGAGTGTGTTCTTCGTACACATAGAAAAGAAACTAAATGAACTGTCTAAGAAATAACATCGCTCTGTTTATCGGCGCTCTGATTCTGATGCTTGCTCCTGTGTCGATAGCCGCTTCCGAAAAGGAAGAGGGCAAGATTGACGTGCAGGAAATAGTGCTAGGCCATACCGGCGACTCCCATGAATGGCATATCACCACATGGGGCAAAAATCATATATCCATTCCACTGCCCGTGATATTCATGGCCAACGATGGCAGCTGGCATTGCTTCTCGTCCTCTCGGTTCCACCATGCCAAAGATGGCAAATACAACGGTTTCTACATTCCTTCCGAGGGAGAAAACAATGGCAAGATTTGCGAGCTAGTCAATGGCAAAGAGCAAAGAGTGAAGTTTGATATCTCGCTGACAAAGAACGTGGTACAGCTTTGGATTATAGTATTGCTTATGCTATTCATCTTCATTGGCTGCGCTCGTTGGTACCGTAACAAAAAAGCCGACAGTGATGCTCCAAAAGGCTTTGTAGGCTTAATTGAAATGTTTGTCATGATGGTCAACGACGATATCATCAAAGCATGTATAGGCGAGAAGCACTACAAGCGCTTTGCCCCATACCTGCTCACGGCATTCTTCTTTATCTTCCTGAGCAACATCATCGGTTTGGTGCCAATATTCCCTGGCGGTGCCAACCTCACAGGCAACCTGGCAGTAACACTGGTGCTGGCGCTGTTCACTTTCCTGGCCATCAACATCTTTGGCAACAAGGAATACTGGCTTGACATATTCTGGCCCAAAGTGCCGACATGGCTGAAATGCCCTATTCCGATGATGCCGGTGATAGAGCTGTTTGGCATCTTCACCAAGCCCTTCGCCTTGATGGTGCGTTTGTTTGCCAACATCTTTGCAGGCCACGCCATTGTGCTCTCATTAACCTGCGTAATCTTCATCACCTGCCAGTTGGGCGCCCTTATCGGCTCCGGTCTGAGTTTCGTGTCGGTAGTAATGATGATATTCATGGATTGCCTCGAACTGCTGGTAGCCTTTATCCAGGCATATGTGTTCACCATGCTGAGCGCAGTATTTATTGGACTGGCTCACCAAGAGGAGCACGAGGAGCATGATGCCCCGGCCAACGTTCAGGTCAGATAGGACTTCCTACCCATATAAACAGAAAGCAATAAACAAAAATAATAACTTAAAAACTAAAAAACTATGTTATCTTTAATTATGTTGCAGGCTGCTGCCGCAAGTTTTGCTCAGATTGGTGCCGGCCTTGGTGCTGGCCTTACAGCTATTGGCGCAGGCCTTGGTATTGGTAAGATTGGTAGCAGTGCCATGGAGGCCATTGCTCGCCAGCCGGAAGCAAAGGGTGATATTCGTATGAACATGATTATCATCGCCGCCCTGGTGGAAGGTGTTGCCCTGTTCGCTGTTATCGTTTGTCTGCTCTGCCTGTTTATGTAATCGGCGAGTTATTCCACACTCAAACACCAACGGATTAAGCATTAAATTATGCCGTCGTTTCTAACACCCGATCCTGGACTGCTCTTTTGGATGCTCATCGCATTCCTGGTGGTCTTCCTCCTGCTGGCAAAATACGGATTCCCGATTATCACCGGCATGGTAGAGAAGCGCAAGCAGTTCATCGACGAATCGCTCAGCAGTGCCCGTGAGGCCAACGAGAAGTTGGCCAACATCAAGGCTGAATGCCAGGCGCTGCTGAAAGAGGCTCAGGAACGGCAGTCGCAGATTCTGAAAGAGGCTACCCAGACCAGTAGTCAGATAGTTGCCGAGTCTAAGGAGAAGGCTCAGGAGGAGGCAGCACGCATCATTGAGGATGCACGCCGCCAAATCCAGGCTGAAACCGAAAGAGCCCAGCGCGACATCCGCAGCCAGGTAGCCGACCTCTCACTGCAAATTGCCGGCAAGATCCTATCTCGCGAGATGCAAAAGGAAGAGGAGCAGGATCGTTGGATTGACCAGGTTCTCTCGCAGATTCCTAACTCCTAATCACAATGGATATAGGTATTGTTTCTTCCCGCTACGCCAAAGCCCTGCTAAAGTACGCCTCTGCCCATAATCAGAGTGAGGCTGTCTTTGAGGCCATGAAGGTACTTAGGGATTCTTTCCTCAAAGTGCCGCGCCTCAAGGTTGCCCTCGGCGACCCCATGCTCAGTGCCGACAAGCAGTTCAGGCTGCTTCATGTGGCATGCGGCCAGAGCAAGAGCACATGCGTGCAAGAGTTCTTCCGCCTTGTGATCAAGAATAGGCGAGTAGCTGTTATGCCGTTTATCGTGACGTCCTATATAGAAGCATACCGCACACAGAAAAACGTGGTGCTCTGCAAGCTAACCGTGCCGGCAGAGCTCAAGGACAAGACGATAGAGCGACTCAAGCAAGTGGTAGAGCGCAAGACACACAAAAACGTGGATTTTGCCATAGCCATCGACCCCTCCATCATCGGCGGATTCATCATTGAGTATGACTCTCAGTGCCTTGATGCCAGCGTGGCAGGCCGCCTGCGAGAACTGCGCAAGCAAATAGTATAGCCGCCATGCCTGCGGCATTTCCAAATTCCTAATATATAATCTATAATTCAAGCAAAAAGATGCCAAGCAATATAAAAGCAAGCGAAGTTTCCGACATCCTCCTCAATGAACTTGAGGGCATCAAGAGCGATGTGCAGTTTGAGGAAGTTGGCAAAGTGCTTAACATCTCCGACGGCGTGGCCCGTCTGTATGGTCTGAGCAATGTTACCGAAAACGAGCTCGTGGAGTTTGAAAACGGTACCATGGCCATCGCCATGAACCTGGAGGAAGACAATGTCGGCGTAGTGCTCTTCGGTTCCTCTGAGGGTATCAAGGAGGGCGATATTGCCCGCCGCACAGGTCGCATTGCCTCCATACAGGTAAGTGAAGAGATGGTTGGACGTGTCATCAACACCCTTGGCCAGCCTATTGATGGCGGCGCTCCGATCGGCGGCGAGAAGTTTGAGATGCCCCTTGACCGCAAGGCTCCGGGCGTAATCTACCGTCAGCCCGTCAACGAGCCGCTGCAGACTGGACTCAAGGCCATTGACTCCATGATTCCCATCGGACGCGGTCAGCGTGAGCTCATCATCGGCGACCGCCAGACCGGCAAGTCGGCCATCGCTGTTGACACCATCATCAATCAGCGCGAAAACTTCCTCAAGGGCGAGCCCGTCTATTGCATCTATGTAGCCATTGGCCAGAAGGCCTCCACCGTAGCCAACCTGGTGAAGACTCTCAAGGAGTATGGCGCCATGGACTATACCATCGTGGTATCCGCCACCGCAGCTGAGCCCGCATCCATGCTCTATTACGCCCCGTTTGCTGGAGCCGCCATCGGTGAGTTCTTCCGCGACCGCGGCAAGCATGCCCTCGTGGTTTACGACGACCTCTCCAAGCAGGCCGTAGCCTATCGTGAGGTATCGCTGGTGCTGCGCCGTCCTTCAGGCCGCGAGGCATACCCCGGCGACGTATTCTATCTCCATAGCCGACTGCTGGAGCGTGCTGCAAAGATCAACGCCCAGCAGGAGGTGGCAGAGCAGATGAACGACCTGCCCGCTTGCATGAAAGGCAAGGTAAGGGGCGGCGGTTCACTCACCGCGCTGCCCATCATCGAGACACAGGCTGGCGACGTGGCAGCATACATCCCCACCAACGTCATCTCCATCACCGATGGTCAGATATACCTTGACTCCAATCTCTTCAACCAGGGCCAGCGCCCCGCCATCGACGTAGGTATCTCCGTCAGCCGTGTGGGCGGCAGTGCTCAGATTAAGAGTATGAAGAAAATTGCCGGTACCCTGAAGATTGACCAGGCGCAGTATCGTGAGCTGGAAGCCTTCTCCAAGTTCTCTTCCGATATGGACCCTGTCACCGCCATGACCCTCGACCGCGGCCGTAAGAACAATGTCCTGCTCATCCAGGCGCAGTACAATCCTATGCCCGTTGAAGAGCAGATAGCCATCCTCTACTGCGGCACCAAGGGACTGCTCAGCAGCGTAGCCATCGACAAGGTGCCTGAGTTCCAGGACAACTTCCTCCGCATCCTCCGTGCCTCCTACAAGGACACCGTACTCGCCCCCCTCAAGGCAGGCAAGATAACCGACGAGGTTGAGGACGCCATCCGCAAGGTAGCTGCCGACGTGGCAGGACAGTAAGAACATTTAATATTTATGTCCACCGGCATGCCAAATTGCAATTTGTAATTAGCGAAAGCGTCTTAATCGTGAATTTGTCAAATTGTGAAATTGTCAAATCGTGAAATTAAACGTCACTGAATCAGAAGCTTATGTCCACTGGCATGCTAAATTGTCAAATCGTGAAATTGTCAAATCGTGAAATCAAACGTCACTGAATCATAAATTTATGTCCACTGGCATGCCAAATTGTAAATTGTAAATTGTCAAATTGTGAAATCAAACGTCACTGAATCAGAAGTTTATGTCCACTGGCATGCTAAATTGTAAATTGTAAATTGTCAAATTGAATTGTAATTTGTCAAATTGTGAAATTAAATCATGCCTTCACTAAAAGAAGTTAAGATACGAATCAATTCCGTCAGCAGCACACGTAAGATAACGAGTGCCATGAAGCTGGTGGCCTCCTCCAAGCTCCGCAAGGCGCAGCAGGCCATTGGCGGCATGCGCCCCTATCAGCAGCGTCTTGACGGAATGATGTCGCGCCTGACGGCAGAGATAGGTGAGGGATTCTCTTCACCCCTGAGCGAGGAGCGCCCTGTGCAGCGTGCAGTCGTAGTATGTCTTTCATCCAACTCCAGCCTCTGCGGCGCATTCAACTCCAACGCCATCAAGGCCACCCTTGCCGTTATCGAGAAGCTTCAGAAGCAGGGGGCTAGGGTAGAGGTAATACCCGTGGGACAGAAGATTGCGGAGAAGATGAAGAAAAGCGGATTCTCTGTTGAGTCTGCCAACGCCGCATTGCTCGACCGACCGCAGTATGCCGATATGGCAGCAGTGGCTGACGGACTTATGCAGCGGTTCATCCGCAAGGAGATAGACAAGGTGGTGCTCGTCTACAACCACTTCAAGAACACCGCCACCCAGGTCATCACCACCGAGCCCCTGCTCCCCGTCAGCCTCGATGGTATTCCAACCTCCGACCGTCAATCCCAATCCAATCTTAGGGACAATTACATCATCGAGCCCTCTGGCAAGGAGCTCCTTGAGTCGCTGCTGCCCAAGGGCATAGCTCTCAGGCTCTACACCGCCGTACTCGACAGCCTGGCAGCCGAGCACTCCGCCCGCGTCATCGCCATGCAGACAGCCACCGACAATGCCGACCAGCTGCTCCACGACCTCACGCTCATGTACAACAAGACGCGTCAGTCCGCCATCACATCAGAGCTGCTCGACATCGTTGGAGCCTCGTTCCAGTAGCAAGGAACAATTGTTTTCTGTAAACAGATAATACATTCATATACCAAAACACTTACAAATTAGGCAGCATTTTTTTGCTGCTTAATTTTTTATTTATATCTTTGCAGCGTCTTGGGAGAGAAATCCTGAGACCGAAGAAGCGTTCCGCGCTTTATCCTTTACAACGAAATCGCCAGTTTCACAACCTGAAGGATGGAGAATACGGTTCGCCTGGCATGTATGTCAACGTTGCATACGGCATCTACGCCGTGTCGCTCGAGCATACACGGCGTAGGTGATAGTTATACTCATTTCAGGTAAGGTGTTTGGCGATACCAGTTGTAAGATGAGTAAGGACATAATCCCTACGCTTTTTTCGTATGCCTATATTAACACCTGATTGAGGGATTGCAGGGAATGAAAATGCTTAGCAATGAAAAAAGTACTATCCCTTATCGGTATTGCGTTCTTGATGTCGTCATGTTTTTGCGACAAAATCATTGTTGGTAATGTCTCGCCCGAAGAGCCCCTTGTGCATGTGGCTAGTCGCCACAACTCCCATTTCCTGATGGGTGCAGTGGTCTCTCATGAAAAAGCCAAGGCAAGTATCCCTGGGGTAGATAATTATGTCGTGGAGGTTAAGCGTACTTTTGGTGACCTCCTTGTTTCTGCTATCACCATCGGCATCTACCAACCTACGACCACAAAGTACTATGTAGAGAAGTCTGATCCTCGTGTCGTAGTAAAGAAAAAGAAGGCCGGTAGCAAGGCTTATAAGGGGTATATGAAAGAATAAATTAAATAAGGTTGATTATTATGCTCTCTTTTATCAAAAAGCACATTAGCGTGGTTATAGCTATTTGCTTAACTATCGTAATTACACCTATAGTTTTAAATGTTGTATTACAATGGCAGATATCCAATTCTGTTATTGCTGCTAATAATAACGGACCTGCGACATGGCTAGTCTTTTGGGGCGCTTTTTTGTCTGCGATAGGAGCTTTCACCATGGCTTGGGTCTCTTATACACAAAATTGCAATCAATCAAGGGTCGGCTTGGCGAGAGCGGAAAAAGACTCTTTGGAATTGAAATACACAAAGGCAGACTTATATATAAAAGAAATTATAGAAGCAAGTGCCCCGTCAAGTTTCTTAGAGTTATTTGAACTGTATAAAAAAAACAAAAATGAGGCTCACATCCGCTGCCTAAAAATGTTGAAGCGTATTTCTTTAATTCAACAAGGAGTCGTTCAGTTTATAAGCAATAAAAGTAAATGTTCTAATGGTCGTGAAGAAACGTTCTTCCAGGAGATAAAGAATGAACATGTTCGTTTATACGACATTTATAATAAAATAAATACAGTTATTGACGACCAAGAACAAGGGAAAATATTAAAAAACGAAGAATTATTTGTCCATCTATACAGGGAGTTGTTTGATGTGCATCTAAAAGTAACTAATATCGGATTTAATTTCTTGGTGAGATTACGTGAAGAAATTGAAGATAAAAATGAAGAGATAAACAATCTATACA
>CADAZW010000077.1 GCA_902792555.1 uncultured Bacteroidales bacterium
TCAGCTGGTTGACAGCCAGCTTGCTCACCGGCTCCGTGCCTATGGTCACCCAGCGGGTGATGTCGTCGGGCAGGCCCTTAATCTCCTTGAGCTGCTCAGTGCTGGTGAATCCGCCGAGGCGGCTGCGGTATTTCACAATCTTGGCTGCGTAGTATTGGCCCACGCCGGGAATCTTGCGCAACTCGACAGAGTCGGCACTGTTGATGTCCAGCGTCTGGCCGGCTTGGAGCTTAAATGATTGCATGGGGAGATATGGCTCACTTGCTGCTTTGTTGCTTAGGCTGCTTTGGACCGGGGTGGGGGGCTGCTCCTTAAGATGAGCACTCTGCCCCTTTATATTTATATAAGGTAGGAGCCGGCGGTAGTCGCTGTCGCTGAGGGTGTAGATACGGGCAAGGTCCTGCGGCTTGCGGAAGACGCCGCCGGCTGCGCGGTAGTGGATTATTGCCCTTGCCACGTTTGGACGCAGGCCCAGCCTTACAAACGTGGCTGAGTCGGCGGTATTGGGATCGAAGCGGAATAGGGTAGTTGCCTCGCCCTCAGACCTTTCCTTGCCGGTGATGGGAGTGGATGCCGTGTCCGGCAGCCCGCTCTCTTCCTTCAGCGGCTGCGGGGAGGGAGTAGTGAATATCCACAAGCCAAGATTGACCAAAAGCAAAATGCCCGCAATTACTAAGATTGCCTTGCGGTCGAAGCGAGTAATACGCATGGTGTATTAGAACTCGAAGAGGATCTTGAAATTGAATGCTCGTCCGGTGAGGTAGTTGGGCACGGCGTACTGATTGTTGGTGATGTCGGTCACCCAATAGTAGGAGCTGACATTGTTGATGTCAAACACGTTGAGGAAGTCTGCTCCGAGCCATATATCCTTGAGCGACCTGCGGCTGGCGTGGCGGTCGGGGCTGAGGAGGCGGTAGCTGAGTCCTATGTCTGCGCGGCGATAGGCCGGGGCGCGGAAGTCGCTCTTCTCGATGCCGGCATGGGGCGGTCCAAAGGGGAGGCCTCCTGCCAGGGCTCCCTTGAGGGTGAGCTTCCAGCGCGTGGAGCCGGGGAAGAAGTCGGTGAAGAAGAGGGAGAGGTTGTAGCGCTGGTCGGTGGGCAGAGGCATGGAGAGCCCGTTGTATTTCTGCCTGGCTGACATGAGCGAGAGGGTTATCCAGGAGTCGGCGCCGGGCACAAACTCGCCGAAGAGCTTGAAGTCGAGGCCCACGGCATGGCCCTTGGCGAGGTTCTGACCGTAGTAGACGATGCGCAGATTGTTGATGTTGTAGGGTATGAGGTTGTCGAGCACCTTATAGTAGGCCTCGGCGGAGAAGCGGAAGGGGCGGTCGGCCATGCGGAACTGATAGTCCATGCCGAGGAGGAAATGGATGGAGCGCTGCGACTTGATGTCCTTGTTGAGCACGACGCTGGTGTTGCCCGCGATGGTGACGGTGTCGCGCAGCTCCTTGTAGAAGGGTGACTGATAGTAGACGCCGGTGGCGAGGCGGAAGGTGAAGTTGTCGTTCTTGGAGGGGATGAAGCCGAGAGAGGCGCGCGGCGAGACGAGGGTCTCCTTGTTCCAGCTGTTGTGGGTGAGGCGCACACCGAAGTTGAGGTTGAAGACGCCGGCGGCGTTGTTGAAGCGGAAGTTGTCCTGGACGTACGACTCGAGCCTGGTGGTCTTGACCTCGGTCTTGGCGCGGAGGTTATAGATGAGCTGCAGGGCGTCCATGGAGTGGGGCATGGAGTAGCCTGACGAGTCGCGCATCTCCCACTCGGCGGAGTTCTCCTTGATGCGCTCCGACTTGAGGGTGACGCCGGCGGCTATCTTGTGCTTGCGCAGGCTGGTGCGCAGCAGCAGGGCGGTGGAGGCCACGCGGGCGGTGAGGAAGTTGCGGGCGTGCTCGAGATAGGTGCCCACGCCGAGCTGCTGCTGGGCGGTGACATCGTCGAGCCAGTACTGGCCCTGGATGTCGTAGGTCTCCTCCTCCTTGGTGGAGTAGGTGGAGCTGAGCCACTGCAGCGAGGTCTTGGCATTGAACTTATGGGTGATGCCGAAGGAGGCGAAATAGGTGTTGAAGAGGTCCTTCTCCTTGCCGTCGAAATAGACCTTGAATTTCTTGACGTCCTGCATGGTGCCGAAGGAGGTCTCGCGGTCGGAGGGCTTGAAGGAGTAGCGGTTGTAGGAGATATTGCCTATGAAGTCGAGGGTCCAGTGCTTGGATGGCGACCACGAGGTGTAGTTCTGATAGTCGATGAAGTTGGGGCTGTACTCGCCCTTGGTGTCGCCCTTGCCGAGGAGGAACTTGGTGGTCTTGTAGCGCAGGCCGTTCATCATGGAGAAATGCTGATTGCCGAAGCCCACATAGGCATCGCCGCCCATGAGGCTGACGCCCACGGAGCCCTCGAGGTGCTCGGGGCGCTTGTAGGTGATGTCGAGCACTGACGACATCTTGTCGCCGTAGCGGGCGGGGAAGCCTCCGGCGGAGAAGTCGATGTCTGCCACCATGTTGCTATTGATGACGGAGAGGCCCTCCTGCTGGCCGGAGCGCACGAGCATGGGGCGGAATATCTCGACGCCGTTGAGATAGACGCAGTTCTCATCGAAGCTGCCGCCGCGGACATTGTACTGCGAGGAGAGCTCGTTGTGGGTGCTGACGCCCATCTGTGTGGCTATTATCTCCTCTACGCCGTTGCCAGTGGTGGAGGGCATGTGGCGGGTATAGTTGCTCTTGATGCGCTGCACGAGGTCGGTCTGGCGGCGCATGGCGGTGATGCCTGCCTCGCCGAGGGTGTAGGACACGGTGGAGATCTTCATGTCGTAGCGCAGCGAGTCGGCCTGCGGCGGGGCGATGAAGAATTTCTTGGTGCGGTAGCCCACGGCCATGCAGGTGATGAACAGGGAGTCGGTGCGGTTGCACCGGAGGCTGTAGCCGCCCTCGGTGCCGCTGACGGCGAAGGCTCCCTGGCGCTCCACGATGATGGAGGCGAACTCCACGGGGTTGTCGTATTCGTCCATTACCTTGCCGTAGAGGCGTATCTTGTCTTGGGCCACGGCGCTGAGCACGGTGAGCAGCGCGATGAGCAGTAGGGGTAATCTCTTATTCATTTAGCAGGTCGGGTCTAAGTTTGCGCGTGCGCTCTATCATCTGGTTGAGCTCCCACTCCTTGATCTTGGCCTCATGGCCGGAGAGCAGTACGTCGGGCACGAGCCATCCCTTGTAGTCGGCGGGGCGGGTATAGACGGGGGCGGAGAGCATATTGTCCTGGAAGCAGTCGGACAGGGCGCTCTGCTCATCGCCGATGGCACCGGGCAGCACTCTGACGATGGCGTCGGCCATGACTGCCGCTGCCAGCTCGCCGCCGGTGAGCACATAGTCGCCGATGCTGACCTCACGGGTGATGAGATGCTCGCGGATGCGATGGTCGATGCCCTTGTAGTGGCCGCAGAGGATGATGATATTCTTCTTGAGGGAGAGCTCGTTGGCCATGGGTTGGGAAAACTGCTCGCCGTCGGGCGAGGTGTAGATAATCTCGTCGTAGTCGCGCTCAGCCTTGAGGGCGGCTATGCAGTCGTCGATGGGCTGGCACTGCATGACCATGCCGGCAAATCCGCCGAAGGGATAGTCATCCACACGGCGGTGCTTGTCGGTGGTGTAGTCGCGAAGGTTGTGGACATGGATTTCAGCCAGGCCTTTCTTCTGGGCCCTGCCGAGTATGGACTGTGTGGTAAACGGCTCCAGCATTTCGGGGAGCACTGTGATGATATCTATGCGCATATCTGTAATTTATAACGCGAAAAAGCATCCTTTATTATAAATAAATAGTAATTTTGCAGTGCTTACTACTTAATAAGATATGACTGACCAGGAACAGATACTCAGCCTGCGCAGCGAGCTGCACCGGCATAACTATAACTACTATGTGAAGAACGCGCCCACCATCAGTGACCGCGAGTTTGACGAGAAGATGCACCTGCTCATGCAGCTGGAGGAGCGTCACCCTGAGCTCTACGATGCCAACTCGCCCTCGCAGCGAGTGGGCAGCGACCTCAACCATGAGTTTACGCAGGTGCGCCACCGCTACCCGATGCTCTCGCTTGCCAACACCTACAACCGCGATGACGTGCAGGCCTTCTATGACCGCGTGAGCCAGGGGCTGGGCGGTGAGGCGTTTGAGGTGTGCTGCGAGCTGAAGTTCGACGGCCTCAGCATCTCGCTCATCTATGAGCACGGCCGGCTGGTGAGAGCCGTCACCCGCGGCGACGGCGAGCAGGGCGACGATGTGACCGCCAACGTGAAGACCATACGCTCCATACCGCTGATACTCAACGGCAGCGGATGGCCCGACAGCTTTGAGATAAGGGGCGAGGTGCTTATGCCGTGGCAGAGCTTTGAGGACCTCAACCGTCAGCGTGAACTGGCCGAGGAGCCCCTGTTTGCCAACCCCCGCAACGCTGCCAGCGGTACGCTCAAGAGCAAGAACTCCGCCGTGGTGGCGCAGCGCAGGCTCGATGCCTACTTCTACTATCTGCTTGGCACCGAGCTGCCCACCGACAAGCATTACGACAACCTGCAGCGCGTGGCGTCGTGGGGCTTCAAGGTGTCGGACGCCATGCGCACCGTAGGCACCCTGGAGGAGGTGATGGACTATATCGACTATTGGGACCATGAGCGCAGCCATCTGCCCGTGGCCACCGACGGCATCGTGCTGAAGGTCAATTCCGTTGAGCAGCAGCAGCGCCTGGGCTACACCGCCAAGACTCCGCGCTGGGCCATAGCCTACAAGTTTCAGGCTGAGCGCGCCCTGACGCGTCTCAACGAGGTTACCTACCAGGTGGGGCGCACCGGGGCCATAACGCCCGTGGCCAATATGGAGCCCGTGCTGCTCAGCGGCACCATCGTCAAGCGTGCCTCGCTGCACAACGAGGACTATATCCGCGCCCTCGACCTTCATGTAGGCGACATGGTTTATGTGGAGAAGGCGGGCGAGATAATCCCGCAGGTGGTGGGTAAGCAGATGGAGGGCTCCGGAGCCGCCGTAACCTTCCCCAAGACCTGCCCAGAGTGCGGTACGCCACTCGTGCGCTATGAAGGCGAAGCCGCCCACTACTGCCCCAACGACTCCGCCTGTCCGCCGCAGATAAAGGGCAGGATAGAGCATTTCATCTCCCGCGACGCCATGAATATCGACTCGCTGGGCCCGGAGACCGTGGCTGACTATTACGGGCGCGGACTGATACATAATGTGGCCGACCTCTATGAGCTCACCGTGGCGGACATCACCGGCGGCAACACAAGCCGTGAGCGCTCTGCCCAGCGAGTGGTGGACGGCATCGCCGCCAGCCGCAGGGTGCCCTTCGAGCGCGTGCTCTATGCCCTCGGCATACGCTTCGTGGGCAAGGTGACCGCCAAGCAGATCGCCCGCCATTTCGGCAGTCTCGACGCCCTGCTTGCAGCCCTCCCACCGGGGTCCCCTCCGGGGAAAATCGGAACGGAAGCCCCGCGTAGCGGGGAGCTGGAGGGAGTGGCCGGAGTAGGCGAGGTCATTGCGCAGTCCGTGAGGGCCTACTTCGCTCAGGATGCAAACATGGAGATAGTCAACCGCCTCCGCGGCTACGGCCTGCAGATGGAGATAGGAGTGAAGAGTGAGGAGTTAGGAGTGAGGAGTGAGGCGCTCGCTGGGCAGGGCATCGTAATCTCCGGCACTTTCGCCCGCCACAGCCGTGAGGAGTATAAGGAGATAATAGAGGCCTGCGGAGGCAAGAACGTCAGCAGCATCTCCAGCAAGACGTCCTTCATACTTGCCGGCGACAATATGGGGCCCTCCAAGCAGGAGAAGGCACGGCAGCTCGGCATCCCCCTCGTCAGCGAGGCGGAGTTCCTGGACATGATAGGGGAAAGAAACGAAACAAACGAAAACGAAAACGAAAACCAAAACGAAAACGAAAACGAAAACCAAAACCAAAACAAAAACGAAAACGAAAACCAAACGAATGCCGCCCCGCAGCAATTGACACTCTTTGATTGATTTTACGATTGGACGATTTCACGATTGGACGATTATAGAACTTATGACCTTACAAATCGAAAATTGTAAATAATCCAATTGTAAATCAATAGTACATTATAAAATTGAAAAATTGAAAAATTGAAAAAAGACGCTTTCGCAGGACAATGAAAAAAGCATTATTATCAGTTATCCTTTGCACTATGCTGCTGCCAGCAGGCGCGCAGAAGCGAGTCTATATCCCCAAGGATTTGCGCGGCATAGACCTCAATGACAGCACCTCCAAGTGGAGCTGGCACAACTCAGTGCAGACCGACGACGTGGTGTTCTTCTGGCAGGGCCCCTTCGGCCACGACCCAGCCAAGGCACCCAAGCTTAAGGGTAAACCCATGACCTTTGACCTTGACAATGTGGTGAGGCGCGTGCAGCAGTTCTACGACTTCTATCGCGACAGCTTGCAATTCCTCAGCACTCCCAGCAACGCCGACAGCCTCAAGATGATGGTGATGATTAACTATTCGCTTGAAGGCACAGCCTACGGCGGTGACTACGACGGTCGCATCGGTGCCCTGTGGGTGTCGCCCAACCGCATACAGGACCGCCGTCTCAACTGCCTGGCCCATGAGCTGGGTCACTCCTTCCAGCGGCAGATAACCTCCGACGGTGCCGGCGAGGCGTGGGGCGGCAGCGGATTCTTTGAGATGGCTTCGCAATGGATGCTCTGGCAGGTCAATCCCGACTGGCCAACGGAGGAGAACTATCATCTGCAGGCATTCCGCAAGGCAACCCACAAGGCCTTTCTATCACCTGAAAACATCTACCGTTCGCCATACGTGCTGGAGTATTGGGCGGAGAAGCGCGGTCGCGACCACATAGCGCAGCTTTTCCGTGAGGGTAGGCGAGGGGAAGACCCAGCCATGACCTACATGCGAGTGAATGGACTGACGCAGCAGGAGTTCTGCGACGAACTGTTCGACTGCTACAGCCGTCTGCTAAATTTCGACTTCAGCCACGCCTACAGTCAGACGCGGCGCCATGCCTGCACCTTCAGCACTCCGCTCGACACCATTGGGGTAGGGCACTATCGCATACCGAAGGAATTGCAGCCGGAGCCTTACGGATTTAATGCCATCAGGCTGCCCAAAGACTTGGCTGCCAATGTGAAGGTAGCCAACATTGACGCACCCAAAGGCCACAGCTTGCGATGGGCGCTCATAGAAGAACCCGCCTGCACGTACCTCCTCGTTATGAACCAGCCCAAGCAACACTGCCAGCTCCACCACAGAGGCAAACAAGAGAAAGCAGCACTTCCCACGATAAGCTATGAAATAAAAATAAAAAATAAATAATGAAAAGGACAATCACCTTACTACTGTTGCTAATCGGTATAGCATCAGCTATTTACGCAGACAATCAGTCGGCTGACCAAGCCGTAGATATGCTTATGCCAAAGCCGCATAGCCTGACAGTGAATGGCGAGTCATTTGCCCTCAACCGCGATGTAAATATCACAGATCCAACAAGCAGCACAATGCTTGCATCGTTGTTCAAAACCGCCCAGGATGCTGCTGCCACTGTAACGGTCAAGATGGTTAGCGCCACGGAGCTCGGCACCTTCGACTACAATCTGGCAGATTTTGACAACGAGGGTTACAAGCTCAGCGTTACAGCAGATGCCATCACCATCACCGCCGTCAGCAAGACAGGCGTGATACGAGCTGCGCAGACGCTCAGGCAGTTAGCTGCCGCTACTGATGACACATATATTGCAGGAGTGGAGATAACCGACTGGCCCGCATTCAAGTTGCGCGGCTTCATGCACGATGTGGGCCGCTCTTTTATAAGTTTCGATGAACTGAAGAAAGAGATAGACCTCCTTTCGCGCTTCAAGGTCAATGTCTTCCATTGGCATCTCACCGACAATCAGGGTTTCCGTTTCGAGTCGAAGGCATATCCGCAGCTCAACGCATCCTCAGCCATGACACGCTTTGCCGGACAATACTATACTCAGGCACAGTGTACCCAACTCGAGGCCTATGCTGCCGAGCGCGGCATCACTGTCATTCCCGAGATAGACATGCCCGGCCATTCCACCGCCTTCACCACCGCTATGGGCTATACCATGAACAGCACTCAGGGCCGTGCCGCACTAAAGAAGCTGCTCGGTGAGCTGGCCGAGGCATTTCCGCTGGCGCCCTATATCCACATGGGTGCCGATGAAGCCGGTACTACAGCCGAATTCGTCAACGAGATGTCTAAATACATAAAGGAGGAACTCCACCGCCGTTGTGTAGTATGGAATCCTATCAGCGGCGTATCCATTAGCACCTCCACACTCCCCTATATAGACATGACCGAGATGTGGAGCACCGCTGGAAAAAAGATTGCCGGCCTGCCTAACATTGACTGCCGCTATAATTACGTCAATCATTTCGACGTCTTCGCCGACCTTGTAGGCATTTACAAGAGCAGTGTCTATTATGCCGAGCGGGGCAGTGCCGAGGTGGCAGGCGCCATCACCTCTTCGACCCTGACCACCGTCTGTGTATTTGCGCCCATCATTTTCACGGAGGGTATCACAAGACAGCTTTTTGT
>CADAZW010000078.1 GCA_902792555.1 uncultured Bacteroidales bacterium
AGACCACCCAGCGGCAGAACCGCGGACGACTTATCCGCGTGGCACTGGTGGGCTACACCAATGTGGGCAAGTCAACCATCATGAACCTCATGGCAAAGAGCGAGGTGTTTGCCGAAAACAAGCTCTTCGCCACACTCGACACAACGGTACGCAAGGTGACGGTGCAAAACCTGCCCTTCCTGCTCAGCGACACAGTGGGATTCATACGCAAGCTGCCCACCGACCTCGTCGACTCATTCAAATCCACGCTCGACGAGGTGCGCGAGGCCGATCTGCTCATCCATGTGGTGGACGTGAGCCACCCCGACTTCGAAGAACAGATAACCGTGGTGGACAAGACCCTGGCGGAGCTGGGCTGCGCCGAGAAACCCACCATGATGGTCTTCAACAAAGTAGATGCCTACACATTTGTGGAGAAAGACGAGTTTGACCTCACCCCATCGACCAAGGAAAATATGACGATGGACGAGCTCAAGCAGACATGGATTGCCAAGCTTGGCAACGACTGCGTATTCATGTCAGCCCTGACCAAGGAAGGCATCGACGACTTCCGCCTGCAGCTCTACCAGCGCGTGCGACAGCTGCATGTACAGAGATTTCCGTACAACGACTTTCTTTATCCACTGGCTGAAGATCTGGAATTCACTCAGTGAAAAAAAGATTTTTTCCTACTGACATAATATCTAAGAAGCTATGATAACAAGACGACTACTCCCTACCCTATTCATCGCGCTATCGTGCATGGCTGCCAAGGCTGAGGACAATCTGCTCTCGCGCCTCACCGACACGCTGCACCTGCGCACCGAGCTTACCGCCACAGCCAGCCACGGCGACTTCGCCCCCTACTGGATGAGCAACAACCGCTACGGAGTGGCCTCGGTGGGCAACAACTGGGGCACCATGCGCCTCGGCATCAGCCGACTGCAGGAGAGCGACGCCGACCGCAAATGGCAGATGGGATGGGGCCTCGAGGTGGCTCCGCTGCTGGAGAAGCAGAACTCCCGCTTCGTGGTGCAGCAGGCCTACTTCGACGTACAATATAAGAAGGTACGCCTCTCCATCGGCGCCAAGGAGCGTCCCTCGGAGCTGCGCAACCAGGCGCTGAGCGGCGGTGCGCTGGCCTCAGGCATCAGTGCGCGACCAATTCCCCAGGTAAGGCTGGAGCTGCCCGACTTCTGGACCATACCCGGCACACGCGGATGGCTGGCCCTCAAGGCACGACTCGGCTACGGATTCTACACCGACGGACAGTGGCAGCAGGGATTCGTGAATGAAAACGGAATATTCAGCAAGCACTCACTCTACCATACCAAGGCCGGATTCCTCCGCGTGGGCAACGAGGAGAAATTTCCCGTCAGCGTGACCGGCGGACTGGAGATGAACACCCAGTTTGGCGGCAAGCACTATGTCAAGGGACATCCCGAAAAGACAATCAACATGAAGTCGAACCTCGGCGCCTTCTGGGATGTGCTCGTGCTGAGCGGCGACGACCCCACCGACGGCATCTACTCCAACGAGACGGGCAACGTGACCGGCTCGTGGCACCTCAGCATCGACTACAAGGGCAACGGCTGGGGAGCGCGCGGCTACGCCGAGCACTACTTTGAGGACCACAGCCAGCTCTTCTGGCAATACGGATGGAAGGATATGCTCTGGGGACTGGAGCTCAACCTGCCCAAGAACCCCGTGGTCAGCGACGTGGTGTTTGAATACCTCTACCTCAAGCACCAGAGCGGTCCCATCTATCACGACAAGACTGCCAACATTCCTGATCAGGTCAGCGCCACGGACAGCTACTACGCCCACGGCATCTACGGAGCATGGCAGCACGCGGGCTTCCTATCGGGCACTGGCCTCGTCATCCCACCGATATACAGCAAGGGCAGCATCGGCATACGTCACAACCGCATCTTCTCCCACCACTTCGGCATCATGGGCCACCCCACCGACGAGATTGGCTACCGCCTGCTCTACACCGACCAGAAGAGCTGGGGCACATACGGCAGCCCGCTGATTGACCCGCAGTCGGGATGGACAATGATGGCAGAGGCCACCTACGCGCCACGCAAGCTCAAGGGCCTCAGCTTCGCCCTGGCCTACGGCCACAACAGCGGCGAGCTGCTGGGCAACAGCAATGGTGTGCAGTTTACCCTGGCATGGAACGGTATCATCAGAAAGAAATAAGTCACAGCTATGAGAAACAGCATCATAAAGATATTATTGGTCGCAACCCTCCTGCTCGGCATGGGCAGCTGCGACAAGATGGAGGACAACGGCGACTTTGCCGGACTGTGGTACCTCAGCGAATGGAAGAGCCTGCCCGACGGCGAGATAAAGGCCGACAAATACAACCGCATATTCTATGCCGTGCAGCTTGACCTCATGGAGTTCAAAGGCGGCGGCCACGGCTCCTACCTGTCGCGGTTCCGCCGCACGGCCGACAGCCTCTTCATAGGCACCGTCTATCACGGCCCCAAGGACGACATAGTCGACATTGAGGAGCTGGCATCCTTCGGAGTGCCCGCCGACGGCAAGTTTGCCATCGACAAGCTATCCAAGCAGGCTCTGGTGCTCCGCACGGATGAGGCTGTGCTCACCTTCCGCAAATATTAAGGGACAGCCGCCGCGCTACGGCAGCCCCCACTCTCCCACTCAATGGCAGGCCTCCTTCTTTCATTGCTGGAGTTCGTCGCTCCACGCCATTGTTCCATATGCGGCAGGCGCCTGATGCCTGACGAGAAGGCGCTATGCACCCGATGCCTGATGGATATCGACCTGTCGGTGTATGCTGACGGCAAGGAAGGCAACACCCTTGAGCGTGCCTTCTGGCTGCAACTGCCCATTGTGCGTGCCGCAGCATTCATGACATACAGTCGCGAAGACAGCGAGCACCGTATGGTGCTAGAGATGAAGTACCACAACAAGCCAGACATCGGCTTCTATCTGGGCAAGCTGATGAGCCACCAACTGAAGGCGAACGGTTTCTTCAGCGGAGTGGACGCCATCATCCCCATGCCGATACCCCTGGACAAGAGGATGCAACGAGGCTATAACCAGAGCGAGCAGCTGGCGCGCGGCATCAGCCTGACCACTGGCATACCCCTTATCAGCAACGCCATCAAGCGACTGCATTACAAGACCAGCCAGACACACCTCACCGCCACCGAGCGCAAGGAAAACGTGAAGAACACCTTTCGCCTGCGCCGCGGCATGACCGACAAGCTGCGGGGCAAACACCTGCTACTGGTGGATGACGTGATTACATCCACCTCCAGCATGCTGGAGTTTGGGCGCACGCTCTGCCAGATACCCGACATAAAAGTATCCGTCCTCGCCCTGGCCGTTAGCAAGAATCTTATCCGCAACATCCGCAGGATTAACCCTGTCGGTTAATCGCTCTCCAGGGCTTTATGCAGAGCGGCCACAGCATCGGCGGGACTGTCGGCCTGCTCAAGCAATCTCACAAACTTACTACCCACTATGCAGCCGGCAGCATAGCTGCAGGCGGCCTGACGCGTGGCCTTGTTGGAGATACCGAAGCCCACCAGGGTGGGATTAGTCAGGCTCATCTCCTTGATGCGCTTAAAATAGCTGACTGTGGCAGGGCCAAAGGTGCGTTGCGCACCAGTGGTGGCATCGGTAGAGACCTGATAGATAAAGCCGTCGGTGTGACGGTCGATGAGGCGTATGCGCTCCTCGGTGGTCTCGGGAGTGATGAGCATCACTATGCGCAGACCATAGCGGTCGGCCGTGGCCTTATAATCACGCAGGTATAGGTTGAAAGGCAGGTCGGGGATGATGGCCCCGTCGATGCCGCAGTCCCGACACTGGCGACAGAAGGCCTCGAAGCCGTAGTGGTCTATCACATTGAGGTAGCCCATCAGCAGGAGAGGGATGTGGACACTCTGCCTCACGTCTCTGAACTGATCAAAGAGCAGACGTAGCGTCATGCCGTTGCGCAGAGCCTTGGAGGCGGCATCCTGTATGGTGGGACCGTCGGCCATAGGGTCGCTGAAGGGTATGCCTATCTCCACCATGTCAACGCCGCCGTCCTGCAAGGCACGCAGCGTAGGCACAGTGCCAATAAGCGCAGGATGACCAGCGCAGAAATAGACGGAGAGGACATTGTCCTTCTTGTTTGCAAACAGTTGGTTGATGCGATTCATAATTGCTGTATTTGTTATGGTGGGTTATATTAATTAGCTTTGTTAGATTTCCTTGATTTTCTCCAGGAATTGCCTTATCAACGTGGGGTCTTTGAGCGCCGGAGCCGTCTCGAAGCAACTGTTGAGGTCATAGCCTGCCAGCATCGGGTGGGTAAAAGACTTTACTTCCTCAACATTGTCTAGCGAGAGTCCTCCGCTGAGCAGAAAAGGGGTGCTACCCGTATAGCCTTGCAGAATGGCGTGATCAAAAGTGCGACCGCTGCCGCCACGGACATCGCCGCAGTGGGTGTCGAAGAGGTAGTAGTCGACCAGTCCCTCATACTGCGCCACCTCCAGCAGGCTGTCAGCATCCTTCACGCCGAAGGCCTTGACAATCTTCACTCCGGGCAGTGCCTCGCGCAGGTTGCGGCACAGCTGCGGCGACTCCTTGCCGTGGAGCTGCACGAGGTCGAAGGTAAAACCCCTCACCGTCTTGCAGATGTCGACTAAGGGCGCATCCACAAACACCGCCACGCGCTTGGCACGGCGCATACGGCCGTCAGTAGGCACGGTGCTCACATAGCGCGGCGACCGGGGATAGAAAATCATTCCTATCCAGTCAACGCCAAGGGCCTCCACCTCTCTTATATTATGCGCGTCGCGCATACCACATACCTTGATTATCATCTTCTCCTTCATTTAGCAGTGTGCATTGCGGCTTTCCCGCAACGATTCATATCTCAGCAATAAACTCTGCCAGCGCCTTGCCGGGGTCGTCCTCACGCATAAACCGCTCGCCCATCAGAAATCCGCTGTAGCCGCACATGCGCAGCATCCTTATGTCTCCGGCACTCTTGATGCCGCTCTCGCTGATCTTCACAAACTCGGCGCCAATCTTCGGGGCAAGGTCCACGGAGGTCTGCACGTCGGTATGAAACACGTGGAGGTCGCGGTTGTTCACCCCCACCACGCTGACATCCTGGCCAATATAGTCCAGCTCGCTCTCGCCGTGTATCTCCAGCAGTGTCTCGAGGCCCAGACTGCGGGCCATATGAGCCATGGTGCGCAGCTCCTCCCTGCTGAGGCATGCGGCAATGAGCAACACGGCATCGGCACCCATCTCCTTGGCCTCAAAGACCTGATATTCATCAACAATGAAATCCTTGCGCAATATGGGCAGGCTCACCAGGGAGCGCGCTGTGCGCAGATAGTCGCTGCTGCCGCCGAAGTATGGCTCGTCGGTCAGTATGGAGAGGGCGGCTGCCCCAGCCCGCTCGTAGGACAGCGGTATCACCTCGGGGCGTCCGCTCTCCTTTATCCAGCCCTTGGAGGGCGACCGGCGCTTAAACTCGGCAATGATGCCTGTGGACGACTGCACTAGAGCCCCACTGAGCGAACGCCCCGAGGCAGGCCCGTCCATCAGGGTCTCCACCTTGCGGTAAAGTTCACGAGGCGCCACCCTCTCCTTGGTCAGCTCAAGGTCGCGCCGCTTTCTGGCACATATCTCTTCAAGAATAGTCATACTTCTTAAATTTCAAATAATAACGGTTTCCGTTTTCGTCGAGAGCCAAGAGTCAAGAGTCAAGAGTCGAAAGTTGATAGTTTCCGGACTTGGCTAAATTGTACATTGTAAATTGTCAAATTGTGAAATTAAAATGGCTCGGCAAAATCTCAAATCTCAAATCTCAAATTTGCCGCTTCGCTCTCACTGCTCTTTGATATCGGCACCGGCTTCGCCGACAGCCGATGAGCAGTTCGCGATGCCTTCGGCATTCAAATCTCAAATCTCAAATTTCAACTATCACATATCTCCACGTATTTTTTGAAGGCAGCTAATGCCCTACCGCTCTCTACCGACTCACGGGCAATGGCCAGGCATTCGTTGATGTCGTGCTCGGGCTCCATCAGCTTGATGGCATAGGCGGCATTTATCACCACCACATTCTTCTGGCTGTCGGTGCCGCGATTGTTAAGCACATCGTCGAAAATCCTCATGGCCTGCAGCGCCGTGCTGCCGCCATAGATCTCCTCGGGCTTGATGCGGGCAAAGCCCAGGTCCTCCGGCGCGCGCACCAGTTCGCGCTCACGGGTCTGAAACTTGAAGTCGCTGGTGCCGGATATTTCGTCGTAGCCGTCGATGCTATTGACAATGCCGTACTTCACATCTATCTGACTCAGAGTGTTGTGGTAGAGGCGCACCTGGCCCAGGGTGGCCACGCCCAGCAGCTGGTAGGCAGGCCGGCAGGGATTGACCAGCGGGCCCAGCAGATTGAAACACGTGGGTATGCTGAGGGCCTTGCGGATGGGCCCCACAAACTTCATGCCGTAGGCAAAGAACGGGGCGTGCAGATAGGTGAAATTGCACTCCTCCAGCGACTGGCGCAGCCGCCCCTCGTCCTTCTGAAACTTCACTCCGTGGTTCTCCAGCACCGAGCTGGCACCCGACACCGACGTGGCGGCATAGTTACCATGCTTGGCCACCTTGTAGCCGGCACCCGCCACCACGAAGCACGCACACGTGGAGATATTAAACGTGTTCTTGCGGTCGCCGCCGGTGCCCACTATGTCTATCACATCGCGCGTGCCCAGGTCAACGGGCACGCCGGTCTGCAGCAAGCCGTCGCGAAAGCCCAGCAGCACATCGGGCGTTATGCCCTTAATCTGCAAAGCCATCAGCAGGGCAGCTATCTGCTCTGCAGGATATCTCTCCTCGGTAATGCCGAGCATCACCTGCTTAATCTCCTCCCTCTTGGGATACTCGCCTTCCACCAGGCGCATAAGTAAATCTTTCATATCTTTATAGTTGTTTATCGTTGGTTTCACTGTGTGGCGCAGTTAGGCTGCGCACGAAAAGAAGCTGTCAGTGTCTCAGCCAGTTAGCAATGATTGTCCGTCCCTCGGGCGTGAGCACCGACTCGGGGTGATACTGTATGCCGCGTATGTCATAGGCTCTGTGGCGCAGCGCCATTATCTGCCCCTCGCGGCTGCCGGCTATCACCTCCAGCTCCGCGGGCAGCCCCTCGGCATCCACCACCCACGAGTGGTAGCGCCCCACCTCTATCTCGTCGGGCAAGCCTGCGAAGAGATAGTCGCTTGTCTCTATGCTTACCGGCGTCTGCACGCCATGAAACACCTCGCTCAGGTTCACCAGCCTGGCGCCAAACACCTCGCCGATAGCCTGATGGCCGAGGCACACGCCCAGCATAGGCTTACTGCCGGCATAGGCGCGTATCACGTCAAGCAGCATACCGGCCTCTGCGGGAATGCCGGGCCCCGGCGAGAGAATCAGCTTGTCGGCATCCGCCAGCTGTCCCAGTTCAAACTTGTCGTTGCGCACCACCGTTACCTCTGCACCCAGCGACTTCACCAGGTGCGCCAGGTTATAGGTGAACGAATCGTAGTTGTCAATAATCGTTATCTTCATCTCTTAACTATTCAATTTTTCAATCTTTTAATTTTTCAATCTTTCAATCTTTCAACCTTCCCCCTACATCTCCTCCGCCATCTTGATGGCCTGCCTCAGCGCACCGAGCTTATTATTCACCTCCTGCAGCTCATAATCCTCATCGCTGCGGGCCACGATGCCGCCGCCGGCCTGGAACCACAACTCATTGTTGCGGCTTATAAAGGTGCGGATAATGATAGCCTGATTCAGGTCGCCGTTGAATCCCAGGAAGCCGATGCACCCGCCGTAGGCGCCGCGGTTGTGCGGCTCATACCTGCTTATCAGCTCCATCGCCTTCACCTTGGGCGCGCCGCTGAGGGTGCCGGCGGGGAAGGTATCTACAAAGGTGCTGATGCTGTCGGCCCCGTCGTCCATCTCGCCGCTCACCCGGCTCACCAGGTGGATTACATGGCTGTAGAACTGCATCTGCTTATAGGTGTCCACCCTCACGTCGTGGCAGTTGCGCGACAGGTCGTTGCGCGCCAGGTCCACCAGCATCACGTGTTCGGCATTCTCCTTGGGGTCATTGCGCAGATAGTCAGCGTTCTGCTGGTCTTTCACCATGTCGCCCGTGCGCTTGGTGGTGCCGGCAATGGGGTCGATATATGCCCGGCGGGCACGGATGCGGCAGTGGGTCTCGGGCGATGAGCCGAAGATGCGGAAACCGCCGAAGTCGAAATAGAACAGGTATGGCGAGGGATTGATGCGCCTCAGGGCGCGGTAGAGCTTGAGGTCGTCGCCCTCATAGCGCTGCACGAAGCGGCGGCTGATGACAATCTGAAACACGTCGCCCCTCATGCAGTGGGCTATGCAGCGACGAATATTCTCTTTGTGCTCCTCATCGCTGAGCGTGCTGCGGCACTCCCCCACCGGCCGGAACGCAAATGTCTCCCGGTTGGCAGTGTTCAGCAGATTCTCAATATAGTTAAA
>CADAZW010000079.1 GCA_902792555.1 uncultured Bacteroidales bacterium
GGCTATACATTCTGCGGATGGAACGATGCTCCTGAGACCATGCCGGCTCACGACTTGCAGCTCACAGCCAAGTACTGTGTCAACTCCTATGTGCTCAAGTATATTGTTGAGGGCGATGAGATATTCCGTGAGGAGATAGCCTTCGGCAGCAGTATTCCACATATTGACGCTCCCAAGATTGACGGCTATAAGTTTGCCGGATGGGAGGGACAGGAATATGATGTGATGCCTGCAAAGGATGTGGTATATACTGCCAGGTATATTCAGATAGGCGATGTCAACCTTGACGGCGATGTCAACACCGCCGACGTGGTGGCCATCTATAGCTTTATAATTGACGGTGACGACTCTGGCATTGAGATGGATAATGCCGATGTGAATGGTGACGGTTTAGTTAACACTGCTGATGTAACGGCGGTATATAATATTGTAACAAATGGTGTCTAGATTCAGGTTCTTACAGGTTTTGTCGGTGCTTCTTGCCTTGTCGGCCACTGCCGCCATGGCAGGTATCGTAACCAGCTTCAGCAGCACTGCCAAGTATCGCATCGAGTCGCTCTACCTGATGGGCAGCAGTGCGGCCTTGGGTGCCAACCACGGTGTCAACTCGCCCCTGTGCATGACCACCGACAACACAACTGCTGCCGATTGCTATTGGTATTTCGTCAGTCAGGGCAGTGGCCGCTATGCACTCCGCAACGCCGGCACCAATCAGTACATCACCCTCGACGATCAATACACCAACAGTCCGCAGATATTGCGTTATGTACATCTCTCCTCCAGCCTGGAGGGAGATGCCTCGCTGTGGTATATCTGCAACACCACCGACTCTGACGGCACCGAGCTCTTCTATTTCCAGAGCGCAAGCGACGAGAGTTATTTCTTCAATGTGCGTACCGGCAGCCTTGCCCTTGGGGCATACAGCAAGTCAGGCATTCCCTACGGACTGAACGAGACCTTCAACCTCTATGATGACAAGGGCAAGCAGTTCTTCACCGACGGTGGAGGCGACGACCCCATTGACCCCGACCCAGATGTTGACAGCACGCAGTTGCAGCCCGTGGAGGGCAGGATTCTGCACATCTACCTTTCCGACGGCCGCGTGGAGGCCATCCCGGCGGAGTACATTGAGACCGTCAACGGCCAACCGCTGGATGCTCACTCCTCACTCCTCACTCCTCACTCCTCGCTCCTAATCAAGACGAAGTCTGCCGCCCACACCTATGAGCATGCCGCCTATGAGGTTGACTCGCTCAGCGAGGTGGCTCCCGAGATGCCGATATTCAACAGCTTTAAGTTCAACAATAAGTTCAACCGTCATATCATTGATGACGCCCAGGGAGTCTTCGACGAGGACAGCCTGATTAATCTCAGCGTGGTGGGCATCGGCAAGACGCTGCGTCCCTCCTTCCAGCTGGACGATGATGTGCAGGCCTTTATCGGCGACTCGCTGCAGCGGAGCAAGAGGACCCGCGTGCGCTTCGACAAGGACATCATCTATACCGTGGCGCGCCGCGGCCATACCATATTGCGCCAGAGGCTCAACGGCGAATATGTCGTCATGCCCTACGGCCGCGAAGTCAAGGTGCAGGTGGACTTCGCTACCGACCACTCTACCGGCGCTTACAGGGTGCCCACCATCTATCTCACCACCGACGACGGCAACCGTATCACGTCAAAGTACACCTATAAGAGCGGCAAGGTGCGCATTGACGGCGCCGGCGTGTTCCCTGACCTGCCCGAGACCCCCATGCAGATAAAGGGGCGTGGCAACTCATCGTGGACATCTTCCGGCAAGGCGCCCTATCATATGAAGTTTGAGACCGCTCTCAAGGTGCTCGGCCTCAAGAAGGGCAAGCACTGGAACCTCATTGCCAATTACCAGAACCTCTCAATGACCTGTAACGCCGTGGCCATGAAGATGGCCCAGCTGGTTGAGACGGCGGGTTTCAACCACGAGATACCCGTGGAGCTCTATCTCAACGGCGAATACCGCGGCTCCTACAACCTGACGGAGAAGGTAGGCCTCTCCAACAACAGCATCGACCTCGCCGACGAGACCTATGCCACGCTGCTCGAGCTCGACAGCTACTATGACGAGACCTACAAATTCCGCGACCAGACATTCAACCTGCCAGTCAATATCAAGGACCCCGACCTGTCCGACCCCACCACCAAGGTAACCCAGCAGTTCATAGAGATGGGTTTCAACCGCGCTACGGCAGCCCTCAAGAACCGTGAGGACCTGAGGTACTCCTTCGACCTCGACTATCTGGCGCGCTTCCTCTTCGTTGACGACTATACCGCCAATATGGAGCTCTTCCATCCCAAGAGCACCTTCCTCTACAATGCCAACATCCTCGACACCAGCTCCCCCTTCGTCTTCGGCCCCGTGTGGGACTTCGACTGGGCCTTCGGCTATAGCTCCAACTACGGCTATTTCACAGCCGACGCCACCACTAACTTCTGGAACAGTCGCCCCTCGTCCACTGGTGCCCAGTGGGCGCAGGCGCAGCGCTATTGCGGCGAGGCCTTCAATCAGAAATACTACCAGCTGTGGTACGACTTCCTCACCGACGGCTCGCTGCAGGAGCTCATCGACTTCTGCGACGACTACTATCAGTTTGCCGCACCCTCCCTGACACATGACAACACCATGTGGCGGCGGGGCGATGCCAGCACTTACGCCACCGTTACCGCCAATGCCAAGACATGGCTTCAGACCCGCGCCAACTATATCTTCAACTACCTCAGCAACACCCTCGGCTACGCAGGCAAGGACTACCTCGACACCACCGGCGGCATTCTGCTCGGCGACGTCAACGACGATGGGCAGGTGACCACCTCCGACATCGTCTGTGTGCTCAACTACATGCTCAACCTCCCCAACGACGAGTTTGAGTACGGCCAGGCCGACATCGACGGCAACGACATCATCACCGTTGGTGACCTCATCGGCGTGCGCAACCTCATCGGCGGCAGCGGTGGCGGTGGCGTCATATATAGCGGCAGGTATTACGGCTTGCCTGAAGCAACCGCCGTCATCACCACGGGAGCCGTTAGCCACACTGCCGAGAGCGTGAGCATACCGCTTACAATCAACGTGGAGAGTGGCGACTACAGCGGCCTCCAGTTTGACCTAAGCATCCCCGAGGGCATGACCGTCGACAACCTCGACATCAGCCGCGCAATCCCCGACTTTGATGTCAGCATAGCCGAAGTGGAAAATCCTGACAACCCCCAAATCTCAAATCCCAAATCTCAAACCTACAGGGTCTCCATCTACTCCAGCGCCAGGCACAAGCTGCCTGTCGGCAAGAGCGAGCTTACCCTCGAATTGGGCAAGAACAGTGGCCAGCGGTCGGTGGACAACGGCCAATTGCTGGCGGCGACGCTCGGCAACGTCCTCTTTGCCACCTCTATGGGCGAGGACGAGCGCAGCATGAGCCGCACCGCCGAGTTTACCGCCGAGGAGCTTACCGGCATCAACAACGCCGTGGCCATCTTAAGCCAGCAGGGCAACAGCGTAACCCTCAGCAGCACTGAGAACTGTGTCGTGCCTGTCTATGGCGCCGATGGCAGAGTCTATCGCCTGTATAGTATAAAGGCGGGTCGCGAGACCATCACCCTGCCTCCCGGCGTATATATTATAAATAAGGAGAAAGTGATAGTACATTAATCTATTTGAATATGAAAAAGACGTTACTCTGTGCGATGCTATTTGCGGGCATCAGCGCGGCGGCACAGGTGAGCCGCAGCGATGTAAACCTAGACGGCGATGTCAACTCTGCTGACGTGGTTGCAATCTACAATACCATCATTAACGGTGAAGAAGTGGGTACAATCAATCAGGTCTTTGCAGTGCATGGCGTGGCCTTCACCATGGTTCCTGTGGATGGTGGCACATTCATGATGGGGGCGACTGCCGAGCAGGAGAAACCGTACGATGATGAGAAACCCGCTCACCAGGTTACCCTGAGCAGTTATTACATTGGCCGCACGGAGGTGACGCAGGAGCTGTGGGAGGCCGTGATGGGCAGCAACCCCAGCTACTGGAAAGATGACAGGCTTCCCGTAGAGCAGGTCAGCTGGAACGACTGCCAGGAATTCATATCCAAGCTCAACATTCAGCTTGCCTCGCAGCTTGACGGTCGCAAGTTCCGCCTGCCCACCGAGGCGGAGTGGGAGTTCGCCGCCCGTGGAGGCAACAAGAGAATGGGCTATCTGTACATCGGTAGTAACACCATCGACGATGTGGCATGGTATGGAGGAAACTCTGACAGCATGACCCACCCCGTTGCCTCCAAGCAGTCCAACGAGCTGGGTATCTATGATATGATCGGCAACGTGTGGGAGTGGTGCTCCGACAGGAAGGGCACCTATAGCGGCGAACCACAGATTAATCCTACGGGTTCAGAATCAAACAGCTCTCGTGTCTGTCGTGGTGGCGACTGGAACAGCTCCACCTCCAGCTGCCGCACGTCCTATCGCAACAGCAACGATCCCACGATGAGGCACGGCGGCATAGGCCTGCGCCTTGCGTTGAGCAAGTAGCCGCATCCCTTGGCGAGGACCATCGCAGCCGCGCCACCACCATACAGCTGCAGCCTGATACCCCTACGGGGATAGATAATAGCGAACAGCGAACAGAGAATAATGGTCAATCGGTTTATGATCTGCAGGGTCGCAAGGTCAATGGTCAATCGTCAATGGTCAATTGCCTAAGGGCATCTATATCATCCGCGGACGCAAGGTCGTAAAGTAAAAGAGAGGAGACCGCAAACCTCCGCGTCAAGACCAAAATTATCTGCGTCGAAATTTATGCTGAGCCTGTCGAAACATTTATGCTGAGCCTGCCGAAGCAAATCTAATCGCGCCGAGCCGAAATCTAATCGCGCCAAAGTCAAAACTAATCGCGCCGAAACCGACAACTTCGGCGCGATTAAATATTTTCTTTGCGTAAGCCAATCTTTTTTTGGTGGTAGACTTGGCTGACATTAGGGTATTTTTTATTATAAAATCGCGTCAAGACATGTCTTCGACGCGGTTTTATGCAATACTGTTCTCATATGCCGACATCTTGTGGCGTAAAATCGGCATCACTCCCTTTTCAATAAAATTAAAAAACTGAAAAACGGAACAATTGAACTTCAATTCTTAAATCCTTAAATTTTTCAATTTTAATTAAACTCTTCAATTCTTCAATTCTTAAATTCTTAAATTCTTCAATTCTAGTTAAAGCTCTTCAATTCTTAAATCCTTAAATTCTTCAATTTTAATTAAACTCTTCAATTCTTCCATCCTTCAATTCTTATTAACCATCAGCACTTGGCCATAGCTTTGGCGGTTGCCTGTAGTGCGCACAGTTGCGCGGAGTGTCACGTTGCCATCGCCAAGGCTTTGGGGCAAGGTGAGGCGGTAGTCGTTGCCTTTGTTGCGTATGCCTGTCTCGCCGTAGTGTTCCTCCGTGGCTACCGTCTTGCCGTCAATATCTATACTCACCTTGCTGATTTCCAGTTTCTCGCTGCCGTGTTGCCAGCGGAAGGTGAATCCCCTCAGCCCTTGCAACTCTGCGGCGGGAATAGTCCACTGCACCTCTTGCCACTCGTTGCTTAGCATGGAGGGATCCCACTGGCCGAGGACCTCGGTTTGCACCGTGCTTATTCCATGCACGGGCACTTTCTTTGCCAGGTCCATGAGGCTGAGGGCCGCCCTCACGCGGTTGGTAGGCTGTGTGGTTGGGCTAAGGCCGCGGGAGTGCTCCACCCAGTTGCTCTCCCACTGTGCTACGTCGAAGGGTTGTCCTTCCTTTACGCTTTGGTAGTAGCTGTTGAGGCGCGGCAGATAGAAGTCGCGTATCAGTCCGCTCCAAATGCGGCAGGCGTAGTCGTTGACGGGCGGTCCCCAGATGGTCAGTATGCGTTTGGCATTCATCTCATAGTAGTCAGCCTCTTCTGGTGTCGTGGCATGAGAGCGTGCCATGTCTATCCATCGCTGCATGTTGAGGGTAGGGTGGGTGCTGAGCAGTTGGTCGGTGCGCATGCCCAGTTCGTTGAGTAGGTTGAGCAGTGTGTCGATGGGCGCTATGTCGTCCCACATGAGGCAGTTGTTGACTGACTGCTGAAGAATGTCCATCTTGGCGGCAGCATAGTGGGCGGTCATCTCCGTCAGGTCAATGGCATAGAGGTGGTTGTCGCCCATGTAGGGTGCCGCTGCGGCAAATTGCTCAAGGGCGTGCAGGAATAGGGAGTCGAGTGGGGCGGTTCCGTTCTTGTATCGGCCAGGCTGCAGTTGCCATAGGTAGCGCGGCCAGTCGCGCAGCTCGCCGTATGCCGAGCGCGTTATCTCATCCCAAAACCTGTTGAGGCTTGGGCAGGTCTTGCCGTAGCGGCAGAGGGTGTAGTTTTGGAGCCAGTCGGTGAGGGAGATGCTGTCGGCCGTCCATCCGGCATCGCTGATCAGCTCGTATACTACTTCGTTGTTTTCCACGCCCTCCGGCTCGGTGCCGTAGCCCACCATGTTGCCCTTGTTGGGTGAGCGCAAGGCTTTGAGCCGTCCGCCGTTGGCGTAGAACTCCAGCGGACCGGTGAGAGCCGTCTTGCCACCCATGTTGGGGATGGTGGAGTAAACCCATTGCTTGCCGTCGAATCCGCGGAAGTAGTCCCAGCTGGCACCGTTGTGCCACAGCACGTGATTGTAGTCCTCAGCCATATCCAGTATGAGCATCTTGTTGGCAGGCACATGGCTCAGCAGCGCCGAAAGGCTCTCGTAGTCCCATATCTCACGCGACATACCCAGCATCCAGCCCTGCATCACCCACACGGCATCGGGATTGGCTTTGCGTATGCCGTCATATACGGTGCTGCCGTATTCAGCCAGCTTGTCATAACGCTCCTTGGTGCCCTTGGGAGGGAAGGGGATGGCCATCTCATTAAATGAGTCGGCGATGTAATACTCGCATTTGCCGAATTCTTTTTCCCATTCCTCTATGAACATACGCCCAATCTTGGGAAACAGCGGGTCGTCAGCCATCAGCATCCAGTTGTGGAAGGCGTCCCAGCTGGTTTCCACAATGTTTGCCTCTGGGTATATGCGCTTTATTTCCGGTGGCAGAAATCCTGCAAATCCGGGGCAGATAGGCTTCATGCCCAGCTCGCGCATACGATTGAGGATCTTGTGCTGCAGGGCTACCTGGTCCTTGTGCCAGCTCATCGGCATGGGCGAGTCAACATTCGTTATGTTGCCCATGCGCATCCACGGCAGGTGGGCAGGTCCTACGAAGTAGTGCTGTATCTCCTCATCGGTAAGCCCCAGCTTCTTCCACACCCTTGCACTGATGGCCTCGTTGGCCACCAGGGCCAGCGGCATGTCGGTGCCGTGCAGGGCCATCCAGTCCAGCTCCTTTTCCCATTCAGCCCATGTCCAGTACGGCATAGTGTAGCCATAGGTAACCACGTTGAAGTAGTTGTGATGCCTGTATGGCGAGATGACGTTGCGGTCGGCCTCCGGCTCCAGCTTGGCAGGCAGGTTGACGCGGTTGCCGCTCCACGAGCATATGCCGTAGGCGTGGCGGCGCACATAGTCGTAGAAGGCGCGACATGCAGCCACCGGGCTGGAGGCATTGATCATCAGCACCCCCTGTCGGTTTACCTCCACGCAGTATTGGTCGCAGCCGTCCACCTTCTGCATGTCAAGTGCCACATGGTAGGGAATGTCTGCAGCATTGTCTGTTTGCCCGCTAAGGAATCTGTCAATCACTCTCTTCGCCGCCAGGGTCTGAGCCTTGTTGCTCACCTTGTTGCCCGCCGTCAACGCAACGGACACCAACATTACCGCTGTCAAAACAACAACTCGTTTCATCTTTGTCTAATCAGTTAATATGCCAATAAATGTCTTACAAAATTACGACATCCTTTCGGACAATCCCTTAATTTGTGATGTAATTATGCTAATTCGTGCCATTTTAACTCATGTTCCTTTCCAAGACTTTTACCTGATCTTTTCAGGGAAAAAGTATCGTTTGTTTGCAATATTTGTATGAAAAGTTTTTTTCCAACACAATCTTATCGCCGTTAGAATATTTATTTATAAATTTGCAAATTGTGATTGAAAGCGATGCGTTTCTTCGCGCGAACATTATATAATAACAAATAATCAACGTTTCGTCTAATACACAGACAGGAAGTTTACTTTATGTTATGCCGAAGGTATCGCGAGCGAATAGCGAGAACGAAGTGGCAAACGTCTGTTGATGAAATAAAACAAACTTGAATAAATCACTAAAATCAATTAACCAATGAGAAAAATTCTAAGTTTTCTTTTTGCTGCGCTATTCGCTTTAGCGATTAACGCAGAGACATGGGAGGCAGGTGCAGAGATTGCTGCTGCCGACCTTCAGGCAGGCGACATCATCTTGCTGCAGAATGCCAATACTAGCAATAACAGAACCTATGAAGGCGGTTGTGCCAACTATAGTTTGGGTATGTTCCCTGCCATAAAAGACAGGAGCGCATTCGAACTTGTTGCTGGCCCGACGATGGAAGGCCATGCTTCCTTCTATTTCAAGGAGGTTACCACAAATAAGTATATCGGTGTTGCTCTTGAGGCTGGAGGATATGCTGAACTTAAGGCCGACATCAGCGAGGCCACCAGTTTTGTCCCAACAGCACAAAGCAGCGGCGCTTATCTCATAAGTTACAAGGACGGCACAGGATGGCGCTTCATGCCCTTCCACTCATACAGCGAAATGTATTTTGGCACTGCCGGTGGCGATATGGCTGGCTTCAAGTTCTTCAGGGCTGTGGAGAAAGCCACATCTTTCTCTAAGGGCGCCCAGATTAGCTGTTACGAGGTAGCAGACGGCATGGAGATATTGCTGTGCGCTCCATATTCATATTACGCAAACAGGTCTGCCACATTGGGAGACATGTATCTTGAGAACACGCAGATCAGTGAAGCCGCGCATAAGTATATCGCCACTCCATTCAGCGCAGTTCCCGCATTGGCCACTTCCGTAGGCTACAACGAAGATAATGTATGGGTTTTGGAGTATGCCTCACCCTCCACCACTTCAGGTTACAGCGACTACTATTATCTTAAGAGCAAGTCCACCGGTGAATATCTCTTCAGGGATGCAGATGCTAATAAGCAATCTTCTGCCACCACTGCAGACAAGACCAAGGCGGAGTCTTTCTCCTTTGCTCCTAAAAGCGTCAAGGAGTACGGCAATGGCATCAATGTCATCAATGAAAAGACAATCACGATGATTCCTAAAGACCAGACTTATAGGTGGTTTGGTTCTGCCCATGGCTATGGTTTCGCCGTTTTCAATTCTGAGAACTTTGCTAACTGGAACCTGCATCTGGCAGGAATCTCCGACAAGGTTCTCGTGAATGGCTTGTACTACATCTTCAATGGCACTACAGCCACCGTAACATATCCCGGTGATGCAGAGCCCACGGCAGATGCACCCAGTTCTTATACTGGAGACATCGTGATACCTGCCACTGTTACCTATGGCGGTCAGGAATACAGCGTTACCTCTGTAGGTAACAATGCATTCAGATATTCCACGATTACTTCGGTAACCTTTGCGGAAGGCTTGAAAACCATAGGTGACTACGCCTTCCAGTGCTGCAGGGGGCTCACCACAGTGGAACTGCCAAACTCCGTCGGCGCATTGGGCAAGCAGGCATTTGCAGGAGCTAGCGGAAAGAGAATGAATATCACCACATTCAGGTTTGGCAAGAACATTGCAACTTGCGACAAATTCCTCTACTACAACTCCACAAGTATCACTACAGATGTATATGTTCCCACATACATAGTTCCTTATACAGGCCAGTATCCCGTTGAGGGAGTTGCAGCCAACAGGATACACGTATATCCCAGTATGGTTGCAGACTTTGAGGCCAACATATATTGGGCTCGTTACAACATAATAGGCGACCTGCCTGAAGTATATGTGAATGGCATTTGCTATGAGCTGGACGAAACCAGCCATACCGCCAAGGTAATCAACAGAGGCGGCGTTGAGTCCACAGCCTCCGCCCCCAGTATCTACACCGGAGACGTTGTGATACCCGCATCCATAGAATACGATGGCGTAACCTATGATGTCACCTCTGTCGCAGACAATGCATTCAAATTCTCAACCATTACCTCCATTACCTTCTCCGAGGGTATGCAGACCATTGGCACCCATGCCTTTGCAGACATCAGCACGCTGACAGGTACTGTAGAGCTGCCCAACAGCGTAACAAAGGTAAACTATGAGGCATTCGCCTCCACCCCCAATATCAGCACCCTCATATTTGGCTCCGGTATTACCAGCATCGGGCAAGGAGTGTGCTATTCCCAGGCAAACGCACAGGATATATATGTAAAGACTACCACCGTACCCTCTTTAGGTACTTACGCATTCTACTGGCAGGGCGCAACCATACACGTATTTGCTGATATGGTATCCGCATTCCAGAGCGCAAGCAACTGGAGCGACAGCAAATATACCATTGTCGGCGACCTTACCAGAGATTACACCTATGCAGAGCTGCAGGCTAAGGCTGATGAGCTGGCAGCACTTCCCCACGGCACAGACCCCAACACATGTACCGCTGAATCGTATGCAGCCGTAACATCCGCATTGGCCACATTCGCCACATTAAACGCTTCTTCCCCTGCCTCAGCAATCAACTCATGCATGAATGAGTTTGTTGAAGCCGAGGCTAATATTGTTGGCATTCCATTGACCGAGGGCTATTACTTCATAGCTTCCGCAGGTAACGGCCCCGGCTACAGCGGCGGTCCTTACGAGTATGAAGACGATGACGCCATGTACAATGCTGACGGCATCGTGAAGTTTACTACCTCACCCAGAAGGAGGACAACAGCTGGTATGTATATAATGTGATGGACGCCTCCTATATCGACAACGGTGGCACAGGCAACAGCGGCACCGTACGTACGAGCACTGACAAGGTTAATGGCCAGGAGTTCCACCCAATGGTTACCGGCACAGGCAAGTTTGCCATCAAGTCGCCGTCCTATTGCTATGGTCTTGCCCAGAATCACAACGGTTCTCCCAACGCTGAGGGCAATCTCTGCATCTGGGGTACCGTAAACGACTGCAGGGCATTTGGCGTGAACGTGTGGTATCTCCATAAGGTAAGCAACGCCGACGCTGAGCAGATGATTGCCGATGCCGTTGCCAGCACCAACACCGTTGTGGCAATGCCTACAAACGAAACCGGAGGTCACACAAACCTCATCTATGACGGCGTATGCTCCGACCTCGTCCTGACCGACGGACAGCCGTTCAGCGCACCGGGCGACTTCACTGCCACCACTGCCACCTACACCCGCGCCATGACCAATGAGTGGGGTACCATCTGCCTGCCTTACGATGTAAGCAGCAGCTCAACAGCCAAGTACTACACCGTTAGCGCCATTGAGAACAACGCCCTCGTGGTAAGCGAGGTTGCCACGCTGACTGCTGGCACACCGGGCTTGGTGCAGAAGCTGGACGGTGATGCCATCACAGCCACGGCTACCGACGTACCCGTCAGCGCTACCATCGCTGCACCGAGCGGCAGCGTGAAGATGTACGGCGTCTATGAGCAGACCAGGGTGGAAGACCCCAATGCCTACTACATCAAGGACAACAAATTCTGGCAGTGCAACAACTACTTCTTCTGCGGTGCCTTCCGCGCCTACTTTACCGCAAGCGGAGCCGGCTCCAACAGTTTCAGTATCGTAACCGACAATGACGATCCCACTGCAATAGCCAGCGTAGAGGCAGGCAATGACGCAGCGGTAGCCATCTACAGCACCGACGGCACGCGTCTCGGCACGCTGCAGAAGGGTGTTAACATTGTGAAACTCGCCAATGGCAAGACACAGAAAGTTGTAGTTAAGTAAAAGTATCATTTCCAAATACCGAACAACTATGAAAAAAGAATATTTTGCACCCGCACTGACAGATATCCGCCTCAATTGCACATCATTCCTCATGATCTCCGGTGGCGGAAAAGGCAACGAAGGCGATGATGCCGACTCCAAAAGATTCTGGGGCATTATCGAAGATGACGACGAGGAGGAAGAATCCTTCTTCTAAACCGATAATTCTTCAATCATTCTATTCTCTCTTTAGCCCTCCCCCTTTATGGGGGAGCGGGGAGAGGGCTCCTTTGACCGCAGCCGTTGGCACATTGTATCAATGGCCTTTTTTGACATATTCCCTTAAAATTTGGCACAAATATACTATAAAAATAAGTCAACAGATATAATAAATATTCCGAAAATATCTCACATCATCATAATTTCTTATTTTTGCATGATAAAATCAATAAAATAAACTATAAACATAACACATGAAGAAAACAAACATTATTCTTGTCACAGCGCTCGCATTGTTCTGTTTCGTTGCAGAAAAAGCCAGTGCTCAGTATTGGATTCTGCCCAAAGCTTCCAACGGCACCAGCACAGCATGGAGCTACATGGAAGCATCGCTCGATGACGGCCTGACCGCAGGCTATCAGTCTGCCACTTTCGACTACAGCAGTTGGGCTGTCGGACAATCAGGATTTGGCATCAGCGCCTACCAAAAAGATTGGTATGGAACTATTTTCTCTGGCGCACAAGGTCTGTGGATTCGCAAGAAGGTCACCCTTGATGTGCAAGACTTGTCGAGCCTGACGTTTGAACTAATCTACGATGAAGATCCCGTCATATACATCAACGGCACGGAAGTCTATCGTGCTACCGGCTGGCATGATGGTTCTTTCAAAGACATTACAGCAACAATTGACAAGACAACCCTGAATCTGCAAGGCGACAATGAAATAGCTATTCATTTCGTACCTGGGGGAGGCGGCAGCTGTCTTGACTTCTCCATCTATTGCAGTGAGGAGCCTCCTACACTTGATGCATACATAACTGATGCAATGGCATCGCTTGCAACAATTACTCCGGAAAATCACCACGACAACACTGGCGACAAGCACTTCCTGCTCGGTAACGAGAGGACCTCTGTTGATGGCCTGGCCACCAGCAAAGATGCTTTGGCTGACCTGCAAGCCGCCCTTGATGTAGTCGAGGCTGCACATGCCGCAGGCAAGACCAAGTCGCAAGTGCCTGACGAATTGGCTGCTCTGGCTGCAGCTAAAGCTGTTGTCGATGCAAAAAGCAATCCGCTCGTTGACGGCTACTACTACCTCGTCGCTGAGTATGACGCCAACACTGCCGGCGTGCCTGGCGGTTTCGTAATCGGAGCTAACGAAGACGGTATCGCAAAGGTTGCCTATAACGAAACAAACCTCAAGCAGATGTTCAATGTCGAGTACGATGCCGCCAATGGCAAGGTTTACCTCCAGAACGTCGCCAACCAGAAGTGGCTCGGTGTTGTTGACGGCTCCGCATGGAAACTGTCAGACACCAAAGTTGCTCTCAACATTATGTCCGGCAAGGATCACAACTGGTATTGGGGTTCTCCGAAGAACGATGCTGCACGCTCCTGTTCTTTTATCCTGTATAATGATGAAGGCAAGGGCATCAGCTCTGGTAATTGTGGCGTAGCGGACAATGTCACTAACACTTCTTCCCAAGCATGGACAATTTCTTGGGCATTCCGCCCCGCCGACGAGGCCTACAATGCATATATGGCAGAGAAGGACTTCAGTGACCTTATTGCCGCTGCTGATGAAGCTTTGGCAGTACCCACTCCTGCTAATCATCACGACAATGACCCGGCAAGGAATCGTTCCTTCCTCCTTGGTAACGAGAAGACCTCTGTTGACGGCCTGGCTACCAGCAAGGATGCTCACGATGCACTGCAGGCTGCCCGTGATGCTGTCTATGAAGGCTACAAGACTGACGGCAAGACTTTGGATCAACTGAGCACAGAAATTGCGACTCTTAACGCTGCCATTGCCACAGTTAATGCAAAGAGCAATCCGCTCGTTGACGGCTACTACTATGTTGTTGCGGAAGTAGATGCCGAGGCCGATGGTGTCCCCGGTGGTTGGGTGATGCGCTATTCCGGAAATGACAAGAAGGTTGGCAGGGCGCACTACGATGCCAACGATACAAAGCAAATCTTTAAGGTTACCTACGATGCGGCAAATGGCAAGATAACACTGCAGAACGTCGCTTCCGGCCTTTATGTCGGAGTCGTTGACGGTAATCAGTGGTACTTCACCTCAGAAGCAACAACACTGAACGTAAAGACGGGTAGTCCCTTCTACTGGGTTCACAGCGAAGAGAAAACCAGAGCTGCACGTTCATGCTCATTCGTGCTGTACAACGATAACAACAAGTGTATTGATAACGCCGTAGAAAACTCTGTCACGTTTGGCGATGCCAGCAACAACGCCACTTGGGGGTGGCGCATTTCTTGGGCCTTCCGTCCCGCAGCGACAACCATCGTAAACGACGACACCCAAATTCTTAATATCAATAACGGCGTTGCCACAGCAACGACTGACGACCCCTTGACCCTCAGCGAAATCCAGGCAGCCCTCGCCAACGACGACTATGAGTACACCAGCATCGACCTGAGCGGCATAACTCTGGCAAGCGGCATGAGCGCAACCGACATCGCGACATTGCAGACCGGCAACACCCTCGTTTATCTGCCCTCCGCCGCAAACTTCACCGGCGTGAACATGGTCAAGGACGGCGTTTGTTCACAGCTCATACTCACCGACGGCTATCCGTTTACCGCGCCCACACCATTCACCGCCACCAGCGCAACCTACGACCGCACTATGACCAACGAGTGGGGCACCATCTGCCTGCCCTACGCTGTGAGCAGCGACGCCAACACCGAGTACTACGACATTACCGCCATCGAAAACAATACCCTCGTAGTCACCAAGGTTGACAACCTCGCAGCCGGCACACCAGCCCTCGTACACAAAGTGAGCGGCGATGCCATCACTCCTACTGCCACTAACGTACCAGTTACCGCAACCATCGCAGCCCCGGGCGGCACTGTGCAGATGACAGGCGTGTATGAGAAGACAATGGTTGAAGATGCCAACGCCTACTACATCAAGGACAACAAGTTCTGGCAGTGCAACAACAACTTCTACTGCGGTGCTTTCCGCGCATACTTCACCGTAAGCGGAGCAGGCTCCAACAGCTTCAGCATCATGGTTGACAACGATGATCCTACGGCAATAGCCGGTGTTGAGGCAGGCAATGACGCAGCGGTAGCCATCTACAGCACCGACGGCACACGCCTCGGCACACTGCGTAGCGGCATCAATATCGTGAAGCAAGCCAACGGCAAGACGCTCAAAATACAGGTAAAGTAGAATGCCTAAATCACAAAATTCAAATTTGCCGCTTCGCTCTCACTGCTCTTTGATATCGGCACCGGCTTCGCCGACAGCCGATGAGCAGTTCGCGATGCCTTCGGCATTCAAATCT
>CADAZW010000080.1 GCA_902792555.1 uncultured Bacteroidales bacterium
GTCTATTCTAATCAACGCTGCTATGCAATAAACATACAACTAACGCAGTCAGAATTGGCTGCATTATGAATAATCTGTGCCAACATCTATATCATTACCTTTTGTTCTCTGGAGACTTTGCCTGTTATTCTTTAAGAGTTGATGGAGGCAAGGAATTCCTCGTTGTTTTTGGTGCGTTCCATTCGGTCCTTTATGAAGGTCATGGCTTCCATGGCCGTCATCTCGGCTATATGGTTGCGTGTATGCCACATGCGTGTGAGAATGCTTTCATCTTGCAGCAGGTCGTCGCGACGAGTGGAGGATGCCACACAGTTAACAGCGGGGAAGATGCGCTTGTTGCTGAGAGTGCGGTCGAGCTGCAGCTCCATGTTGCCAGTACCTTTGAACTCTTCGAAGATTACTTCATCCATTTTGCTGCCAGTATCGATGAGAGCTGTAGCGATGATGGTGAGCGATCCTCCACCTTCAATGTTGCGTGCTGCGCCGAAGAAGCGCTTGGGCTTCTGCAGGGCGTTGGCATCAACACCACCGGTGAGAATTTTGCCGCTGGCAGGAGCTACGGTGTTGTAGGCGCGTGCCAGTCGGGTTATGGAGTCAAGGAAGATGACTACGTCGTGGCCACATTCCACCATGCGCTTTGCTTTCTCCAGCACAATGCCTGCAATCTTCACATGGTTGCTGGCAGGCTCGTCAAAAGTGGAGGCGATGACTTCGGCATTGACGGTGCGGGCCATGTCGGTTACCTCTTCGGGACGCTCGTCGATGAGCAGCATCATAAGGTAAGCCTCTGGATGATTGGCAGCGATGGCGTTGGCAATGCTCTTCATGAGCATTGTCTTGCCTGTCTTGGGCTGTGCTACAAGGAGTGCGCGCTGTCCCTTGCCGATAGGTGCAAAGAGGTCTACCACCCGCGCAGAGAGGGAGTCGGAACCGTCACCCTTGCAAAGCTTGAATTTTTCATCGGGGAAGAGCGGTGTGAGGTGCTCAAAAGAGAGGCGGTCTCTTACCTCATCGGGGGTAAGGCCGTTTATCTTGTTGACTTTGAGAAGGGTGAAAACTTTTTCATTCTCGCGCGGGGCTCGTATGGGACCTTCCACCACGTCGCCCATCTTTAGTCCGTATAGCTTGATTTGCTGTGGTGAGACAAAAATGTCGTCGGGCGAGTTGAGATAGTTATAGTCTGCCGAGCGCAGGTAGCCCTGCCCCTCAGGTGTGATTTCAAGAACTCCTGAGCTTACTATGGCTTCACCGAAGTCATAGGCTTGGTGAGCGTTACGTGCCAAAGCGAAAGTGTTCTTACGCTCTGCTTTTGCTGAAGACTTGGAGTCAGACTCGGGTTCTGCTGCATGCTGTGATTCAGCATCAACAGTTGCTGATTCTGCCTGATTTTGCTGTTCTGCGGATATCTGCAGTCCGAGGGCTTCTTCTGCAGAGGGTATATCTTGTAGGATAATGAAGTCAGACTTTTCCTCTTTTTGATTTTCCGCAGTCTGTGAGTCGGTGGTGGCGACAGGCTTTTCTTCGGTGGGTATCTCGTCAAAGAGCGTTGCTGCAGGCAGTGATACGTCAGAAATTTTCTCCTTCTCCTTGCTTGCATTTACATCAGCTTTCTCCGTGCCTGTCGCTGAGTTTTTGCGTGGTCTTCCACGGCGCTTGGACTCAGGCTTCACTTCAGTCTCAGTAGTGGATTCGGGAGTCTCCTGTTCTTTTTTCGGCTTAGGTGCAGATTCCTTTTCCCCAGTACTTTTGCGTGGTCTTCCGCGGCGCTTAGGTTCAGGCTCAGATGTGGTTGCCTGCTCTGTATCCTTATCAGAGTTGTTCTTTGGCTCAGGCTTTTTGCCAGAGTCGTTTATGCGTGGACGCTTACCGCGACGCGACTCGTTTGTGTTCTGTGAACCTTGTAAAGCCTTCTCATCAATAATCTTATAGGCAATGTCCTGCTGTGAGTCAGATTGCTTAATCTTAATGCCCAGCGATTGGGCGATGGAACGTATCTCGCTGTCTGATTTGCGAAGAAGTTCCTCTAGCTCGGTAATTTGCATGAAAAATAGTTTGAAAACTCGCTCCACGGTCAATGGTGCCGCGGTAACGGTTTTGTTTTCGTCAAAAATTATATATGTGTTAGGAATAATTCCAAGCGCGCTTACTTATATAATAATGTACGCGTGAGGGCAGGTCATCCTGCCATAGTTGCTTGAAATCGGTTGCAAAGGTAGGCACTTCCTCCGAAATGACCAAATTTTGAACTGTGTTTTTTGTGGGGTAAGGCCGCAGGAGGTGTCTGGATGCTATTGCTGGTTGGTAAGTCGCTTGCTGATATAGCGGACGGGATACCATGAGACGAGGAAGGATACGGCGACGACAGTGGCAAAGACGATGACGATGTCCCATGGGTTTATGATGACGGGATAGGCTTCCACTATGAAAGCCCCGGTCTTGTCGCCAAGCTTGAGGAAGCCGTATTGCTGTTGCAGGGCGCATAAGACAAGACCGGCAATGATGCCGAGCAAAGCTCCGGAGAGACTGATAATGCGGCCTTCAAGCAGGAAAATCTTTTGTATCTGGCTGCTGTTGGCACCGAGGTTGCGAAGGGTTGCGATGTCCTTCTTCTTCTCAATAATGAGCATACTGAGCGAACCGACGATGTTAAAGCTGGCAACGAACAGGATGAATGTCAGGAAAATATAGGCAAGATATTTCTCCACTTTCATAATGCGGAATACGTCTTCCTGCTGTTCATAGCGGTCAACAACCCTCAGACCTTTGCCCAGAGCCTGCTGTATCTGCTGTTTCGCTTCGCCGGTGGGGGTGCCATAGCGCAGCTTTATCTCAAGGGATGATGCCTCGCCGTCTTTGTCAAACATACGCTGGGCAAAGTCGAGTGAGCAGAGCAGGTAGTCCTGATCGTATTTCTTTTGTCCTACGGAGAACACCACGCCTGGTGAGTTGAGCTCATCCATGTTGAAATTCTCGTCGGGAGCCATAAGGTTTACTCTGGCACCGGTAGCAGGGGTGTAAATCTGTAGCGGATCGATGAAGTCGGCATCCATACCCAGTGCAGCCGCAAGACGCAGTCCCGGTATGCCGAACTCCATCACGTCGGCATGGAGCATGAAGCGACCGGGGCCATAGAGAATCTGGTTGATGTCGGTGGTATGTGAATAGTTGTCGTCCACTCCCTTGAGTGTAACCATCGCCTGACGGCCGTTGTAGCGGGCGAGCGCACGTTGCTCAAGAGAAGCTGATGTGGCTTCTACACAGCTGAGCGTCTTTAATTTTTTCAGCTCAGGCTTGTCCAGGCTGAAAGTCTTACCTTCAACAGGCACAATCTTCAGCTCGGGGTCGAAAGCGGTGAAGAGCGATGCCACCAGCCCATGGAAGCCATTGAAGATTGAGAGTACGCACACCAGGGCCATAGTGGCCACAGCTACGCCCAGCACCGATACTATGGAGATGATGTTGATGGCGTGGTGGCTCTTGCGGGCAAAGAGATAGCGGCGTGCTATGTAGAAGGGAAAAGCCAAGGGAATTTACAATTGGATGATTTACAATTTGGTAAACCAGTGGACGATAAGGTAACTCCTTGTTAACTTGTCAACTATTTCTTCAGCAGTTCATCAATGCGCTCCATTTGGTCGATAGTGTCATCGACGAAGAAACGCAGCTCGGGAATAATGCGGAGCTGGTGGCGCAGGCGCTGTCCGAGATCATAGCGCACGGTGCGTATGTTAGCCGTAACGTTGTTGACTATCTCCTGCGCCTTGGCGGAGGGGAATATGCTTAGATACACATTGCAGTAGCTGAGGTCTGGCGATACCCGGCAACCGCTTACGGTTACCATGACGCCGCGCATTCCCTTGGCTTGGAGGAGAAACATCTCGCCAAGCTCTTTCTGTATCAGTCGACTTATCTTTAGTTGTCGGGTGGAATCCATGTTGAGTAGGGGTTATGTGTGCAGCACAGCTACGTTGTGCCACACCGTGTTTTCTTTTTTCTAATTAAAGATTAGCTTATCTGGCTGCCAGGTTTGACATTGCTGAGGGTGGTTGTGACAATGGCGGAGCCGTCCCAGTTGGTAGCGGAGAGAATCATGCCTTCGCTCACGAGGCCGTTCTTAAACTCGCGTGGCGCGAGGTTTGCCACAAAGAGCACCTGCTTGCCTTTCAGCTGCTCAGGCTCATACCACTGCGCTATGCCGCTTACTATGGTGCGCTTTTGCATACCGTCGTCAATGAGGAACTTGAGTAGCTTCTTCATCTTTGGCACTCGCTCACATTCCAGCACGGTGCCCACGCGGATGTCCAGCTTGAGGAAGTCGTCGAAGGCGATATTCTCCTTCACTGCCTCTACCTTGTATTCGGCCTCCATATTGGCCTTGAGGGTATCCTCCAGTTTCTTGGTCTGGGCAGCAATCACGTCATCCTCAATCTTGCTGAACAGCAGGCTGGGCTTGCCCAGCTGTTTGCCTGCGGGCAGCAGGGTGGTGCTGCCAAGTTGCTCCCAGTTGAAGGTGTCCATCTGCAGCATCTCTCTGAGTCTGCGGCTGCTGAAAGGTAGGAATGGTTCAAAGGCGATGGCGAGATTGGCTGTCAGTTGCAGCGAGATATTGATGATAGTCTTTACGCGCTCAGGATCAGTCTTGATTACCTTCCACGGTTCGCTGTCGGCAATGTATTTGTTGCCGATGCGCGCCAGGTTCATGGCCTCTTTCTGGGCATCGCGGAACTTGAAGTTGTCAAGCAGGTTCTCCAGGCGGCTCTTGATTCCGTCAAACTCATTGAGCGTCTCGCGGTCGAAGTCGTTGAGGCTACCGCATGGGGGCACCTGACCGTCGTAGTATTTCTGCGTGAGCTGCAGGGCGCGGTTTACGAAGTTGCCGTAAACGGCCACCAGCTCGTTGTTGCATCGTGCCTGGAAGTCTGCCCAGGTAAAGTCGTTGTCCTTGGTCTCGGGGGCATTGGCGGTGAGCACGTAGCGCAGTTCGTCCTGACGGTCGGGCAGCTCATCGAGGTATTCGTTGAGCCATACGGCGTAGTTCTTGCTGGTGGAAATCTTGTTACCCTCAAGGTTAAGGAACTCGTTGGCAGGCACATTGTCGGGCAGGATATAGTCACCGTGCATTTTGAGCATGGTAGGGAACACAATGCAGTGGAACACGATATTGTCCTTGCCGATGAAGTGCACGAGGCGTGTCTCGGGATCTTTCCACCATGTCTCCCAGTTGCCCAGTTCCGGATGCTGCTGGCAGAGTTCCACAGTGTTGGATATATAGCCGATGGGCGCGTCAAACCACACGTAGAGCACCTTGCCCTCGGCGCCCTCCAGCGGCACGGGGATGCCCCACTCAAGGTCGCGTGTCACGGCACGGGGCTTGAGGCCGCCGTCAAGCCATGACTTGCACTGCCCATAGACATTGGGCCTCCACTCCTTATGCTCGTTGAGAATCCACTCCTCCAGCCAGGGTTGCGCCTGGTCCAGCGGGAGATACCAGTGCTTGGTGGCTCGCCTGACGAGAGGGTTGCCGGTTTCTGCGTTGTAGGGATTGATAAGTTCCTCAGGCGAGAGGGTGGCGCCGCATTTCTCGCACTGGTCGCCGTAGGCGTCAGTGTTATGGCATCGGGGGCATTCGCCCTTGATGTTGCGGTCGGTGAGGAAGTGACCAGTCTGTTCGTCGTAGAATTGCTCGGAGGTCTGCTCCACCAGCTTGCCTTCGTCGAAGAGCTTGCGGAAGAAGTCGCTGGCCACCTTATGGTGGGTGTCGCTGGTAGTGCGGCTATACACATCAAAGCTGATGCCGAAGCGTTCAAACGACTCTTTGATGAGGTTGTGATAGCGGTCCACCACCTGCTGGGTGGTGATGCCTTCTTTGCGTGCGCGGATAGTCACGGGTACACCGTGCTCGTCGCTGCCGCCTACGAATATTACATCCTCGCCCCTCAGGCGTAGGTAGCGGGCATAGATATCTGCCGGCACATACACACCTGCCAGGTGGCCGATATGCACGGGACCGTTGGCGTAGGGGAGTGCCGAAGTGATGGTCGTTCTCTTGAATTTTCCTGTCATTGTTACCTTATATATTAATTTAGGTGCAAAGGTACACAAAAGTTGGGAGTTAAGAGTTAGGAGACAGGAAAATTTGAAAAACCTCAAAAAACTAACTATGGAGATATAAGGAGAAAAAAGGAGTTATAAGGAGAAAAAGGACGACAGTCATTCCGGACTTGGCTAAACCTCCGACCTCAAATCTCAAATAATACTTGTTTTCGTTCTTTTCGTCTTTTTGTTTTTTTTCGGAATCACCAAAATTTCTGATAGATTTCTGATAATTTCTTTCAGTGCCACCTCCGAACTTGGTAAAAATTTCAATTTTCAATTTTCAATTTTCAAATATTTATCAGTTTATATGTAATTTTGCTGCGCAAATATGACTAAGCGCAATCACACCTTTGATTTTCTCTGCGGCCTGTGCATCGTGCGGATGGTGATGCTTCACACATTCCAGTACACGGGCTTTACCGTCCAGCCTTGGTGGAAGGAGCTTATGGACTGGAGTTTCTATCTCATGTGCTTCTTCTTCTTCAAGGCCGGCTATTTCAATCGCACCACATCAGGCCCCACGCTGCCCTACCTGTGGGATCGCACCAAGCGCCTCTTGGTGCCCTATATCACCTGCGGACTCATTGGCAACGTGCTCTTCTGGCTCTTCATGTGGCTGCTGGAAGGAGAGTATTCGCGCAACCCCATTCGTTTCTTGTGGATACACACCTACAAGGTGAGCGACTTCTATGGCAATGCAGCCATGTGGTTTCTCTTCTCCTTTTACATAATGTATGTAGCCGTCCATTTCATCGGCAAGGTCAGATGGCTGAAATGGTTTGCGCTCGCCTTTCCGTTCATCAGCTACTGGCTATGGAGCGAGGGCAACCCTCTATGGATGAATCTCAACAATGTGTGCATGGGCATCTTCTTCTTCTACCTCGGCCATTGGTGGCGATTGCTCACGGCGCGCACAGGTAGGCGCACAGAGTTCATCATCTCCGTGGTGATGCTGGCCCTTTTCGTGGTGAGCAATGTCGAGTGGCACGGGGTCTATACCATGCACTCCAACCTCTTCAGCGGCAATCCCTGGGGTGCCGTCGTCAATACAGTGCTCGTGGTGTGCGGACTGAGCGGACTCTTCCTGTCCATAAGGCTGCCGCGCGTTCCCTTGATAGGTTATGTCGGGGAGCATTCCATGGTTTATTTCGTCCTTCACTTTCCCGTGCTCTATGCCTACCGCAATATTGCCCTGCTCAATCATGTCTCACTCAGGGGTAGCTGGGCAGACGCTGTGCTGATGCTCGTCATAGTGTTTGTCTTTTGCACCTTGGTCGTTCGGTGGTTTGAGCGCGTGCCTTTGCTGAGCGGACGATGGCCCAAGGCGCCCAGACAGGGGGCAGGAGCGTTAAACAGCGAAAAAATAGGCTTTTAAGGCCTTTTTTTGACCAAAAACGGAAAAAAGTATGAAAAAAGTTGAAATTTCCTATAAAATATTTGGAGGTAATAATTGATATTGCGATATTTGCATTAGTTTATTGACGTAATAACGAAAATTTATTCTATTAACTAACTACTAACAATTTTTTTTAACTAAAAATTATGACAAAGACAGAATTGATTGCAGCAATCGCTGCAGGCGCAGGCATCTCCAAGGCTGCTGCAAAGAAGGCTCTTGACACTACCACCGCTACCATTGCAGGTGCTGTTAAGAAGGGTGACAAGGTTGCTCTCGTTGGTTTCGGTACTTTCAGCACTACCGTGCGTAAGGCCCGCACTGGCGTTAACCCCGCTACCGGCAACAAGATTGAGATTGCCGCCAAGAAGGTTGTTAAGTTCAAGGCTTCTGCCGCTATCCTCGGCTAATCCCCTAACAGAGATTCTAAGAGAAAATAATTGTTCCCGCGAGGCTCAATGCTTCGCGGGAGCTTTTTGTCTATGGCAATCATACGGCATAAATAACGTCTCCCGTTGTTATGGCCGCGAGCAGCTGCAGTCTTCCTGCGTATTTGCAAAATCTAAATTAGTGCAGCCGCATTCTAAACGCGTGCTCGTGAAATAATTCAGCTGAATTAAAAATGGTAATGATATAGATTTTGGCACAGATTACTCATAATGCAGCCAATTCTGACTGCGTTAGTTGTATGTTTATTGCATAGCACCGTTGATTAGAATAGACATGAGACTTTTATTCCGAGTATTTTGCGTGATCATTGCCTAAGTTTAATCTAATCCCGTTCAAAAGAGTTTTAATCCCGTGGAAAAATAAACTAATCCCGTGAAGAAAGATTTTAATCCC
>CADAZW010000081.1 GCA_902792555.1 uncultured Bacteroidales bacterium
AAGGTTGATGCTCTTCCTGATGATATAGTTGCGGCGATCGCTGATCTGCGTGATGAAGGCCGTCCCCTCGCGGTTCTTCTCGAAGGTGACATAATCGCCCACCACCACGGGCGAGGTGCTGCGAATGCCCTTAAGGCGGAAGTTGCCCTTCACCTTGCACGGCACAACCTCACCCTCAGCGGTGCGCACGTCAAACCAGCTGCCGGTGTTCTTGATGACGAGACCAGTCATATGTCTTATTTGAGGTTTGAGGTTTAAGATTTGAGGTTTACCGTTCGCTACTGGACTTAGCCAAACCTCAAAACTCAAACATCAAACCTCAAAACTCTATACGGTCATAATCTCCTTCTCCTTCTCGGCAAGTATGGCGTCTATCTTCTTCATATACTTGTCGTGGAGCTTCTGCAGGTCGCCCTCGGCGTCCTTCTCGAGATCCTCGCTCAGTCCGTCCTTGATGGCCTTCTTAAGCTTGTCGATGCCGTCGCGGCGGGCATTGCGCACACCGATGCGGGCAGTCTCGCCCTCCTTGCCGCACTTCTTAGCGAGGTCCTTACGGCGCTCCTCAGTGAGGGGCGGGATATTGAGGCGAATTATCTCGCCGTTGTTCTCGGGCATGATGCCCACCTCAGAGTCAATGATGGCCTTCTCGATGTGGGGAAACATCGACTTGTCCCACGGCTTGATGGCTATGGTGCGCTGGTCGGGGGTGGTGATGGCCGCCACATTGCTCAGCGGCAGGCTGGCTCCATAGGAGTTGACCTTGATGCCGTCAAGGATATGAACATTAGCTTTGCCTGCGCGCATATGCGACAGGGTCTCCTCCAGGAACTTTGCCGACTGTTCCATTTTCTGCTCTTGCTCAGCAAGACATGCTTTTACGTCAATCATATCTAATTGGTTTTTGAGTTATTTGCGACAAATATACGCAAAATCCGCAACACCGTCACCATAACAAGTACAAAAATCATAATTTTGCATCATAATTACCGCAAAGATGCCCCAGCGCTCCCTACTTACAGTCCTATTGGCAGCCCTGCTGACAGCAGCAGCACCCATTCATCTCACAGCCCAGACGCCCCCGTCCGCAGAGGCGAAAGCCCACCGCCTGCGCATAGCCGAGCTGAACTGCGAGAACCTCTTCGACACCCTGCACACCGAAGGCCACGACGACCATGAGTTTCTGCCGCAGGCGGAGCGCCGATGGGACACGCGCCGCTACTGGCACAAGCTCAGCATGCTGGCCCGCGAGATAGTATCTCTCAGCCCCATAGAGCCTGTGGACATGCTGGCGCTGACTGAGGTGGAGAGCGACACCGTGCTGCGCGACCTGACCAGGCGCACACGCCTGAGCAGACTCAACTACAGATACATCATAACCCACGGCTCCGACCGCCGCGGCATCAACGTGGCACTGCTCTACCGCGAAGGCTCGCTGCGGCCGCTAAGCATAAACAGCCTCTGCTGGCAGCAGCGCGCCGGCATAGCCTACCCCACCCGCGACGCACTGCATGTAAGCGGACTGCTAAGCAGCGGCGACACCGCCAACATAATTGTCTGCCACCTGCCCAGCCAGCAAGGCAAGAAGAAATCACGCCAGCTGCGCAGCACCATTGCCTCAGCCCTGCGCTCCTACACCGACTCAATATGCGCTGCCAGCACCCGGCCCTGCATAGTGATAATCGGCGATATGAACACCACGCCCAACAGCCGTACCATGCAGCAAGACCTGGGCGCAAGGATGCTTAGTCCCGTAGGCGGGGAGGGGCCGGCCCTCGCCCTTGAGGGGGACATAGAGGGGGCTCCATCCCTCTGCAACATCTCCAACCTTCGCGCCACGCCCACCTCGCCGCGCGGCACCTACCGCTACCGCGGCCACTGGGACATGCTGGACCAGTGCGTGGTCAGCAGCGACCTGCTCAATCCGTCCAACAGCCTCCACGTGGCAGGCAGCACCCCCGTGAGTATCGTCAGCCACGCCTTTCTGATGGAGGACGACCGCCAATACGGCGGCCAAAAGCCGTGGCGCACATTTCTGGGACCGTTTTACAACGGCGGATTCAGCGACCACCTGCCTATAATGGTGGAATTTGAGTATTGACGCTGACAGCAAATAGTTCTCAGTTGACAGCTGGCAATTAAGCCAAGTCCAGCCGCTAATTATTTTTGTCTATTATTTCTGCGATAATATTCTGCGAAATATTTTTACTCTATTTTTTGCAAGAAAGTCCGCGAAAAAGCTCATTATTTATGAATTGGATGCAACATTGGCCTTTTTCGTCCATTCTGGGTGCGGGGAGCAATCAAAGGAGCGACAACCGCCAAGACAAAAAATCGAAAGGCTGAACATCCGACACATGCAAAAAGAACAAAAATGCAACAAGATTTTACCGAAACGAACAAATCGCGACTGAAAGAGCACTGATTTTTCATTTCTTTACAGGCGGAGAAACCCAAGGGACGAGAACCGGGATAAAATATGCGGATTCACGAAGAATAAAGGCGAGAAGAAAATTTCTAGCTGCGTGAAGATGCTGCCTTATTGCGTAATTAAAAATTATAACTGCGAAGAGATTATTTTTAATTGCGAAGAGACTGGCCGTTTCGGCGCGATTAGATTTCGTTTCGACGCGATTAGATTTCGTTTCGACGCGTTTAGATTTTTTCCGCTCACAGTTATTTTCTTTTTCCTCGCACTTTTTTTGTTTTTCCTCGCACTTTTTTCCCGCGAGCTCAGCCTCCACGATTGGGAGATGGGAAGCATATTTCACGAGGTCGCAATCCACTAAAATACAGACAGTTGCTGCAAAGGCCGTGCTTGCGCCATATCGGCGCCGATGCCAGCCGGCAACCGTATGTTCAAATCTCAGGGGTCAAAAAGGCCGTTTTTCTGCGAAATATTTTTACTTGGGCGCGGTTTTTGTGCCAAACCGGGCATAGGGAATGAGAAAATATGCCATTCTTTTTTGCTACGCAAAAGCAATATTATCGCCCTTTTCGCGTTTAATAAGGTAATTAAGGCACGCAAGAATACGCCATATCCGTTTTTTTGCCTACCTTTGCAAACCAATTTCAAAAAACGCCATAAAACCTCATCGTCAGACATGTCTTCACTACTCTCCGTCATAATTGTCAACTACAAAATGGATGACCTGACATCCAGCTTTGTAAAGAACGAGTTGGTGAAGGTGGCTATTCCGCACAAGACGGTTATCGTGAACAATGCGGCCACGCCGGAGAGCAACGCGGCGCTCTGCAAGAGCCTCAACGCCACGCTGATTACCGACATCGAGGCCGAGACCGATGCCGAGAAGGATGTGTTTGTGATATCGTCTGACGAGAACCTGGGGTTTGCGCGCGGCAACAACCTGGGCGCCGAATTCAGCCGCAGGGCGTTTGACCCATACTACATACTGTTTACCAACAACGACATCCAGATCCCCGACAACAACGTGGTGGGCAAGATGCTGCAAAAGCTGCACGTCACACCCGAGGCCGGAGTGATCGGGCCGAAAGTGCTGGGCCCCGACGGCGTAGAGCAGAGCCCCTGCTGCTACCACTCCTGCTGGGAGCGCGAGGTGGTGAAGCACTGGTCCGCCTATTTCCTCTCCAAGAGGAAGCAGGTGGAGCGCTTCCACATGGACTATGCGCAGAAGGCCACGGAGGGATTCCACTATTTCGTGCTGGGCTGCTTCTTCATAGTACGCGCCTCCGACTTCTACAGGTGCGACATGTTTGACCCCAACACCTTCCTCTATGCCGAGGAGAAGATACTGGCGGAGCGAATGAAGACCATCGACAAGAAGGCCTACTACCTGCCCAGCGTGAACGTGATACACGCCCACGGCATGACCACCGGCCGCTACAGCAAGAAGAGGGCCATCCTCAAGTGGCAGAACATCAGCAACCTGTACTATTACCGCAACTACTGCCACACCACCCGCTCCGTCATCTTCATGGCAAGCCTCACCAACTATCTGGTGAGACTCAAGATCGGCCTGGGGCACATCTTCAGTTCCCCGAAGACGGCATGAGGCGCCACCAATCATTAAATAATGTATAGCCAAGCATAGCAAGGAGACAACAGACTGAAAACACAGCTGCATAGACAGCAAATTCATGAAGTTAAGAAGCTAAGAAGCTAAGAAACCAAGAAGTTAAGCCGATTGTCAACTCCGGACTTGGCAATAAAATTTCAAATTTCAAATTTCAAATAAAGAATACACCATCGTTTATAAGCAAAACTATGATACGAAAATCACTTCTCATTACCGCCGCCATCCTGCTCATAGGCTCTGGCAGCGCATGGGCCCAGAGCCAGATGACCGACCAGCAGGTGGCTGCCTATCTCAGCAGCGAAGTCAGCAAAGGAACGAGCCAGCAGGTAATCGTACGCAACCTGATGGGCAAGGGTGTAACCATCAACCAGCTCAACAGGGTGAGGAAAAACTACTTCTCCGGCCAGAACACCATGGCCGCCCCCAACTCTCCCCTTGCCAAGACCATCGAGCGCAACCGCAAGACACAGCAGGCCCAGGAGCGCCAGCAAGCCAGCGACGCCCACCTGGAGCAGATGCGCCCCGTGGTGCCGCCCTATGAGAACATCAACAACGTGGGGCTCTACAATGAGCAGACGCAGGACTCCCTGCTATTCTATATGGAGAGCCTGACCACCAGCAAGAAGATATTCGGCCACGACATATTCAATAAGGAGAACCTTACCTTTGAGCCGAACATGAACATGGCCACGCCCGCCAACTACACCCTTGGCGCCGGCGACCAGGTGATTATCGACGTGTGGGGCGCAAGCCAGAAGACCTTCGACTGCACCGTGTCGCCCGACGGCGTGATAGTGATTGACGAAGTGGGCCCCATCCGCCTGGCCGGACTCAGCGTGCAGGCCGCCACGGCAGCCATCAAGAGCAAGCTGGGCCAGTACTACGGCGGCAGCCGCGTGAGCCTCGCCGTGGGCCAGACACGCACCATCCAGGTGCAGGTGGTGGGCGAGGTAGAGATGCCCGGCACCTATTCGCTCAGCGGACTGGCCTCGGCATTCAACGCCCTCTACTCCGCCGGCGGCATCAACGACATCGGTACGCTGCGCAATATCAAGGTCTATCGCAACAACCGCGTGCTGACCACGGTGGACGTCTATGACTACCTCATCAACGGCAACAGCTCCAGCGACGTAAGGCTGCAGGACAAGGACATCATCGTGGTGGGCCCCTACGACTGCCTGGTGCAGGTGGACGGCAAGATCAAGCGACCCATGTACTATGAGATGCGCGACAATGAGAGCGTGAAGCAGCTGCTCAGGTTTGCCGGCGGCTACACCGGCGACGCCTACACCAAGAACGTCAGACTGTCGCGCAAGGCCGGCGACGAAAGGAGCATCCACACCATCGACGAGTTTGAGATGGGCGGATTCATCGTCAAGGACGGCGACGAAGTCTATGTGGACAGCGTGGTGATGAAATACAGCAACATGGTGGAGGTGCGCGGCGCCGTCAACCATGCAGGCCAGTTCCAGCTCGGCAACAACATCCAGAGCGTGAGGGAACTCATTGAGGCCGCCGACGGCCTGAGGGAGGATGCTTATCAGGAGCGCGCCGTGATGCACCGCCAGAAGGAGGACCTCAGCCTCGAGATGGTGGGCGTGAACCTCAAGGGCATACTCGACGGCACCGAGGCCGACGTCGCCCTGCAGAAGAACGACATGCTCTTCGTGCCCAGCAAGACAGAGATGCGCGGCAAATGGAACTTCAACGTAAAAGGCGAGGTGGTCTATCCCGGACAGTATCCCTATGCCGACAACACTACCCTGCAAGACATTATCCTGATGGCAGGAGGCATGACCGACGCTGCCAGCCTGGCACACGTCAACGTATACCGCCGAATCTCCAACCCCACCGCCACCAACGACGACGACCGGTTGGCTGAGCAATTCTCCTTCCAGCTGGACGAGAACTTCCGTATGATTAAAGACACCATCTTCTACCTCAAGCCCTTCGACGAAATCTACATCCGCCGCAGCCCGGGCTACGAGGAGCAGCAGAACGTGAGCATCGGCGGCTGTATCAACTTTGCCGGCCAGTACACCATGACCAAGAAGGACTATCGCCTTAGCGACCTGGTGAAGGCCGCCGGAGGCTTCACCACACTGGCCTACGTGCCCGGTGCCCGACTGATGCGCCGCCTTACCGACGATGAGCGCATACAGCGCGACAACGCCCTGCGCCAGGCACAGATACAACTCTATGAGCAGGCCCTCAAGTCGGAGAACGCCAACATGGACTTCGAGAAAGCCGACACCCTGCTCAGCATGAAGATGAGCCTCGACGACAGCTACCCCGTGGCCGTCGACCTGGACAAAGCCATTTCCAACCCCGGCGGTAGCTACGACATAGTGCTGCGCAAAGGCGACATACTCAGCATACCTCAGTTCACCAACACCGTGAAGGTGAGCGGCGAGGTCTCCTACCCCATCAGCATGAACTACAAGAAGGGCGAGAAACTCAAATACTACATCAACCATGCCGGCGGCTTTGCCAACAGGGCAAAGAAGAGGGCCGTATATGTGGTCTATGCCAACGGTGCCGTGGAGAAAGTTGACCGCGGCTCGTCAAAGGCCGTGCAGCCCGGATGCGAGATAGTGGTGCCCACCAAGGAGGAAGGCCAGAAGCTCTCTATGGCTGAGAAGATGGCCATCGGCACCGGAACAACATCTGTTGCGACAATGATTGTCAGCTTGATGAACATGATAAGGAATTGGTAAAGAACAATTTGAAATTTGATATTTGATATTTGAAATTGAAGAATGGAAAGCAAGAAGAAAACCAACATAAACCTTGGCAAGATTATAAGGAAGCTGCTCAAGCGCAAGAAGCTGATAATTCGCAACATGCTGCTGGCTGCAGTGGTGTTCGGCGCACTCATCATGTGCGTGCCCCGCACCTACACCTGCGAGGTGACCATGGCCCCTGAGTTCGGCAATGCCGCCAGCGCCGGCTCGCTGGCCTCGTTTGCATCGTCGTTTGGCATCAACGTGGGCAACGGCGCGGGCGACGACGCCATATCGCCCTCGCTCTATCCCGACCTGATTGAGTCGAAGCAATTCGTGGTGAGCCTATTCCCCGTGAGGGTAAAGAGCCAGGACGGACTCATCGACACCGACTACCACACCTACCTTGCCAAGCATCAGCAGAAGCCATGGTGGCAGAAGCTGACCATATGGATCAAGAACGTCGTCAAGAATCTCTTCGGCAAGCCCAAGGCCAAGCAGGAGGGCAACTACAAGCATGCCGACCCCTTCCGCCTCAGCGAAGACGACTACAATATGGCCGAGAAAATCACCAAGCTCATCACCTGCTCCGTTGACCGCCGCAGCTATGTCATCACCATCCACGTGACCGACCAAGACCCGCTGATTGCCGCCTCCATGGCCGACACTGTGAGGGCAAGACTGCAGCAATACATCACCGACTACCGCACCAGCAAGGCCCGCGGCGACGTAGAGTACTACAAGAAGCTGCAGGCCAAGGCTAAGCAGGACTACGACAAGACGATGAAGGCATACAGCTTGTATGCCGACAGCCACCGCGACATGATACTTCAGTCCTACATCTCGCAGCGCGACAATCTGGAGAACGACATGCAGATGGCCTTCAATGTCTATACCGCCGTGAGCCAGCAGCTGGAGCAGGCCAAGGCCAAGGTGCAGGAAGCCACCCCCGCCTTCACCACCCTCAAGTGCGCCAGCGTGCCCGTCAAGCCCACCGGCCCCAAGAGAGTGATGTTCGTGCTGGGTATGATGATCCTCACTTTCCTGGCTACGGCATACTATGTAGTGAAAGGCGATGACCTCAAGCGCGCTTTCAAGGATCAGCCCTCCTCACCGCGCCAGCCTTCACCCTCTACCGACCCCGGCAACCCCGCTGACGCTCAACTTTAAATCTCAGACCACTTGAAATTCTCCCTCTCAGGCAATAAACAGAAGATTGTCAACAACCTGTTGTGGGCTGTTGGCGGCAAGGTCGTCAACCTTGTCGGCTCTCTGGTTCTTGGCATTATCGTGGCCCGCTATCTGGGAGTGGAGCAATACGGTTTGATGAACTATGTCATCAGCTACGCCTTCCTATTCCAGACTCTTGCCAGCTTCGGCCTGGACAGCATTGAGGTGCGCGAAGAAGCCGCCGGCAAGGTTC
>CADAZW010000082.1 GCA_902792555.1 uncultured Bacteroidales bacterium
AAGGAAATCTGAGAGCCTTGGCGGCAAATCTAATCGCGTCGAAACGAAATCTAAAAGCCTTGAAACGAAATCTAATCGCGTCGAAAGTGCCAACTTCTATGCGATTAGATTTTTTGCCTACACTCAGAGATATCGGTTTGTCGGATATTCTTTATCCCACATTATTTGCTGTGGGGGTTGTGGGGCTTGTGGGATGAGTGATGCCTATTCTCCCTTTTGGCTGAAGGGCGACTTGTTTGGGAGTGTCCGCTCAAAAATGCCGTAAAAGTATGGGATTCATTGTGTGGCCTTCTTTGTTTGGGACGGGGAAGAGCCTGTGGTCTTCATGAATGCGAGGCGCTCGGCGCCGTCGGCGAGGTGGATGATGCCGCAATAGGTGAAATGGTGACGGCGCAGTGCGGCAAGCATGGAGAGGTTGTCGCGGTGGGTGTCGATGCGCACGGTGTCGGTAAGGCTGAAGGCATGGGCAAAGACCTCGGCCATGACACCATGTACATGGGGGAGGGAGGAGACCCTGTGGATGACATAGTAGGGACGATCGTTGAGCCACTGGCCATCATAGATGACTGAGTAGGTTGGGTCAGGGCCTGGAATAAGTGCGAAGGTTGCCACGGCGATGCCGCCCTCCATGAGCAGGTAGCTGCAGCCGCGGCGGATGTCGGCTGCCACCTGTTGTTCGGAGGGGTGACCGTCTGCCCACTGCGTGAGGTTGCCCTGGGCTATCATCTGCCTGCGGCCCTCAGCGATGAGGTGCATGACGGTGGGGAGGTCGGAGGGGGTGGAAGGTCGTAGGAACACTTTCTTATTTGAAATTTGAAGTTTGAAATTTGAAGTTTGAAATTTGAAATTTGAATGCCGTAGGCATCGCGAAGGCTCTGTCAGTGGTCGCGCCAGCGGCGCGGGCTGACAAAGAAGAGCCTGAGAGCGAAGCGGCAATGCCGTAGGCATCGCGAAGGCTCTGTCAGTGGTCGCGCCAGCGGCGCGGGCTGACAAAGAAGAGCCTGAGAGCGAAGCGGCAAGTTTGAAAATTGATATTTGGAAGTTAACGGGAAGTCAGGTCTGGGTCTTTGGCGTTGCGGGCCATGTCGAAGAGGGCGTGGGGAAGATGGCAGTAGCCGTCGGGATTCTTGTCGAGGTAGTCCTGATGGTAGTCTTCGGCTTTATAGAAATTGCTCAGTGGCTGCTGCTCGACGGCGAGGGGCTGTGAGTGGAGGGCCTGCTCAGCCTGACAGCACTGACGGATGACGGTCTGATCGGACGGGTCGGTGAAATAGATGCCCGTGCGGTACTGGGTGCCTTCATCATGCCCCTGGCGGTTGATGCTGACGGGGTCGATGGCCTTGAAATACATGCGGAGGAGGAAGGCAAGGCTGACGACGGAAGGGTCATAGACGATGCGGACGGTCTCGGCGAAGCCGGTCTGGTCGGTGCAGACGTCCTTATAGGTGGGGCTGGGGGTGTGGCCGTTGGCATAGCCGACCTCGGTGTCGAGGACTCCCTGCAGCTGCTTGAAATAATGCTCAGTGCCCCAGAAGCAGCCGCCGGCAAGGTAAATCTCTTTTGTATTCATGACGGGGGGGATTGTTTTGATGCGCCAAAGGTAGTGATTTTTTTGTTGAGATTTGAATATTTCAATAAAAAGGATTAACTTTGCGGTAACAATAATGACTATTGACATGAAACGATTTGTTTGTGGACTGAGTGTGCTGCTGGGCAGCATGATGATGGCGATGCCGGGATATGGACAGGTGGCTGTGGATGTATATGAGCAGCCGGTGGTTTATCCCATGCAGCAGGAGGCGGTGGGCGAGGCTTGCGTTGATATTGACGAACTGACTACCGATGAGGGGGCACAGACACGCTACACTATATATAATAATGTGCTGGCGGCGTCGTTTGTACGCTCTGGCGGTGTCCTGATGTTCGGCGGCTGCGAGGCCATGAACCTGAGGGGCGGAACGGAGCTGTTCAGCGTGGCGCTGGGCGACGGCGAGAAGGTGGTGAATGCCAGCGACATGATCTTGCGCAACGTGAAGGTGAGCGCCCTGGAGGCTGAGCCTGACGCGGTGAACGGCGCCCGCCACTTTGCCGGGCAGCAGATTGAGGCAGGATATAAGTATGTGGCTGACGGCCAGGTGATGGAGATCGTGTGGCGCGCCGTGCTGCGCGACGGCAGCCACTATCTGCGCACGGAGATGGAGCTGCTGGGGCGCAGCGATGTGGATATGTTTAACGTGGTGCCGATGATGTACAGTGTTGACGTGGCTGAGGCGGGCTCTGTTCCCGCAGTGGTGGGCAACACGCGCGGCGCTGTGATTATGAACGACCGTATCTTTGCGGGACTGGAGACGCCGATGGGATATAATACGGTGGGCAACGGCGCAGACGACGAGGATAAATGGGAGCTGGTGAGTCGCATGGCTTCGACGAACCTTACGGCGGGCAGCTGGCAGAAGGTGGCGGCGGAGCAGGTGCCTGCCAGGGTGGTGGAGGCTACGGGCTACGGCTACCCTAACATCTACTGCTATAGCCGCGACGGCGTGGTCCTGGAGAAGGGCCGCAGGGTGGAGGTCGCCATCAACTATCGCAGCGGCAATCACCGGCTGAACTTCGGCGGCGTGGACCTGGTGGATGCCAGCGGGGCGGTGGTGGCCAGCGACTACCATAGCGGTTTCTCTGGCAACAAGGCCGAGAATAATGTGTTCTCGATGGTTGCGCCCAGCAGCGGGAGCTTTACGCTGAGGGCTTTTGTGGAGGACGGCACGGAGAGCATCGACGCCTCGTCGGTGATGGACGTGGCTATATATAAGGCTAAGGATGGCGTGGTGATTGATGACGACGTGGTGAGCATCAAGGGGCGGTGGAGCCGCAACACTACGCTGCAGAACGGCGAGACATGGAAGGTGAGTGCCGTGGTGGGATTGATAGCGCAGGACGGCACAGAGGGCGACAAGGACATCCTCAAGACACAGAAGAGACGCTCCTTCCTGGCTTACAGCGAGAGGGAGAGGGCGGTGCCCTGGAGGCCGTTTCCGTGCTATATCAGCTGGTATGAACTGAACATCAACCGCAACAACGCAGCTGACCCTACGCAGAACATGAATGCTAATCAGGTGATGGACGTGGTGAGGCACTGGAAGGAGGATTTCTACGATGTCTATGGGACGGCGCCGGCGGCCTTCGTGATTGACGACGGATGGGACAACTACGGCACATGGACCTTCCACAGCGGTTTTCCCAATGAGATGCGTGACATTGCGGCGTTGGCCGACGAGATGGGCAGCGGAGTGGGCGCATGGTTGGGGCCGGTGGGCGGCTATGGCCAGAGCGGCAACTACCGCCGCGCATACTGGAGCAACATGGGGCAGAGCATGGTGCTGGGCAACAGGAATTACTATAACGTGTTCCTCGACGCGGCTGAGAACCTGACCAAGAACCAGGGCACTGACAGCGAGGGTAGGGGACTGTTCCGATTCTTTAAGTTTGACGGCATCAGCGCGCAGTTCAGTGCCACGGGGCCTGACAGCGGCGACAGCGGCAATGAGAACGCCGAGGGCATCATAAGGCTGGAGCGATATGTGAGGGAGAACCTGAAGGAGGATATCTTTTTTAACACCACCGTAGGAACCTGGGCGAGCCCCTTCTGGTATCACTATACGGACGCTACCTGGCGGCAGGAGAATGACTACGGCACTATCGGCAACAACTCGTCGAGTCGCGAGAACTGGATAACCTATCGCGACAGGCTGGTGTATCAGAACTATGTCAGCAACTCTCCTATTTGCCCCATCAATACGCTGATGACCCACGGTTTTATCCTCTCAAAGTTTGGCAATGTGAGCAGCGACTACGGCTATGAGGCGGTAAGGCGTGAACTGAGGTGTGCTTTTGCCTGCGGCAGTGGGTTGGTGGAGCTGTATAACGACTATGAGCTGATGAACTCTATTAACGGCGGCAAGCTGTGGGGCGACCTGGCTGAGTGCATCGAGTGGCAGAAGCGTAATGCCGACGTGCTGCCCGACGTCCATTGGGTGGGCGGCAATCCGTGGGATGGCAGCAGGGCTGGCGTCTATGGCTGGGCCAGCTGGAACGGACCGAAGGCTACGCTGGCGCTTCGCAACGGCGGCACTTTTGCCCAGATGTATCTGACGACGCTGCGCGAGATGCTGAACATCCCGGCTAACGTGAGTGGCAGCATATCGTTTAAGAAGGCGTTTGCTGACCAGAAGGCGCTGAGTGGAATGAGCGAGGGTTTGCCTATTGACATTGACAGGGTGCTGACGCTGAGGCTGCCGGCCAGCAGCGTGTTTGTGTATGACGGCACTGACGAGGATTATGAAGGTCCCACGGGAATAGAGAATAGCGGGCAGAGAACAGATAATAATGGTCAATGGTCAACGCTCAATGGTCAATCAATCTACGACCTGCAGGGCCGGCGCCTGCAGGCTCCCCCGCAGAAGGGACTGTATATCCGTGATGGCAAAGTGAGAGGGAATTAACGGACGATAGCTTACATCATCATTAGTGTGATGATTAGAAAAACAAAAATCAGTCAGTGTGGTTAACTGACTGATTTTTTTACTTTTGCGGAGAGGATAAAAACAAAGCGCTCTCTGAAAGAACGCTTTGAATCCATCCTTGCGGAGAGGATAGGATTCGAACCTACGAACCGCTTTCGGCGGTTACACGCTTTCCAGGCGTGCCTCTTCAGCCACTCGAGCACCTCTCCAAGATTAACTAAAACTGGCTGCTTTTTGTTTTAGCGAGTGCAAAGGTAAGAAATAATTGACAATTGACAATTGAAAATTGAAAATTATTTTTCTCTGACGTGGGTTTTTGTTAGAAATTAGGTATTCCTCACTCCTAATTGCCGCTTTGCTCTCAGACTTTCTCTGTATGTTGGCACCGGCTTCGCCGACAGCCAACGAAAGTCTTCGCGATGCCTACGGCATTGCCGCTTTGCTCTCAGACTTTCTCTGTATGTTGGCACCGGCTTCGCCGACAGCCAACGAAAGCCCCCCCTATTGCGGCGGAGTTTTCAAAGTATTTCAAGTATTTCATAGTTTTTGGTTTGTTTTTATATAAATACTTAACTGTTTGCAAAAGATGTCAAAAAATTCTCGTATCTTTGCGACGAAATAAACTATTAAATAATATATTATGAAAGAGAAAAACCTATCACGAGCAGACTTTATTAATAACGCTCTTTATGAGTTTAGGGGCGGTATGGCAAGAAGATTCTATTACACCAACGAAGAATACCCATACATACCATATTATTACAATCCCGAAGATGACTGCCTCCATGCCGACGCAGTAAGCGTTCCCTTTAGTTACAAGGAAGAAGAGATTACTGATGAAGTTATATGGGATACGTTGGTATTATTGGAAAAATCGCTAAAGGATTATTTCTTTCAACAGAAAGGCATAACCCTATATGAATATGATTGATGTATAAAAAGTTTAAATTGAAATGATAACAGAAAGGGATGTATTGTTAATTTTATACAATGACCCGTGGTTTACACCAAGCGGATCTGTTAAAAAGAAGACAATAATAGATGAAAACGGAAAAACAATAGAGGTCTTCGCAATGCCTACGGCATTCCTAACTCCTAATTTCTAATTCCTAATTCCTAACTTTACAGCTCGAGTTCCAGCAGTACGGGGCAGTGGTCGGAGCCGTAGATGTCGCTGAGGATGCGGGCGTCCTTGAGGTGGGGTAGTAGGCGGTTGCTGATGAGATAGTAGTCGATGCGCCACCCGGCATTGTTCTGGCGGGCATTGAAACGGTAGGACCACCAGGAGTATGCCCCGGTCAGTGTGGGGTTGAGGTGTCGGAAGGTGTCGGTGAAGCCGCTGTCGAGCAGTAGGGTGAATTTGTCGCGCTCCTCCTGGGTGAAGCCGGCGTTGCGGAGGTTGGACTTGGGATTCTTGATGTCTATCTCGTGGTGGGCGACGTTCATATCGCCGCAGATGATGACGGGTTTCTGCCGGTCGAGCTGGCAGACGAACTGACGGAAGGCATCGTCCCACTCCATGCGGTAGGCGAGGCGGCGCAGGCCGTCCTGCGAGTTGGGGGTATAGACGGTGACGTAATAGAAGTCGGGGTATTCGAGGGTTATCACCCGGCCTTCGTGGTCGTGGGGCTCGAGGCCCATGCCGAGGGTGACGCCGAGGGGGGTGAGGCGGGTGTAGGCGGCAGTGCCGCTGTAGCCTTTCTTCTCGGCATAGTTCCAGTAACTCTGGTAGCCGAGGAAATTGAGGTCGAGCTGACCGGCCTGCATCTTGGTCTCCTGCAGGGAGAAGATATCGGCGTCGACCTGCTCAAAGGCCTGGGCGAACCCCTTGCCTACGCAGGCCCTCAATCCGTTCACATTCCATGAAATAAAGCGCATAATGGTGTTTTTTAGTGCAATCATCTGCAAAAGTAGAGAAAAAATGACTAACTTCGCGGCAATTAGATGTTTATTTGAAATGAAACGGCATATTTTTCCTTTTTTGATGGCTGCGGCCATGATGGTTGCCATGCCGCTGAGCTGCCTGGCGCAGCTGACGGCTGAGAAGAAATCGCAGAACCTGGGTACGCTGCAACTGTACGGCGAGACGACGACGTCGTTTAAGATTAAGAACACATCGGGCAAGACGGTGAACGTGGACCGTATAGTGACCTCCAGCTCGCAGATCAAGGCGAGCTGCTCGCCTATGACGATAGAGGCAGGGGGTACGGCAACGGTGAGCGTGAGCTACGTCACTGACCTGGTGGGGCGGTTTACCCACGCCATCTATATCTACCCGGAGGGCGGCAGCCAGCCGCTGGCGCTGCAGATAAAGGGCAAGGTGTACCTGGATATCAAGAATGCCTATGAGAACAAGGGCAGCAAGCCGACGGATGACGGATTCGGCGTGGCCTTCGGTCCGCTGACGCTGAAGACGGATAATATCGAGTTTGACTATGTGAACGACGGCGACGTGGTGAGCAAGACGATTGCGGTGACTAACACCAGCGAGGAGAACTGCCAGCCCAACCTGCTGCTCCTGCCGGCATACCTCAGCGTGGAGGCCTCGCCGAAGGTGCTGCGCCCGGGCCGCAAGGGATACCTGACCATCACTCTGGACAGCCGCAAGCTGAACCATAACCTGGGACTGACGCAGGATGTGGTGTATGTGAGCAGCTATGAGGGTGAGAGCGTAAGCAAGGATCGCGAGATTCCGGTGAGCATAGTGCTCTTCGACACGGCTACCGTGGAGCGCTCCAACCGTGCTCCGTCGATTCTGCTGAGCAGCGATGTGCTGGAGATGCCCAAGACGAAGAAGAGCAAGGTGAAGGGCACGGTGAGCATTAGCAACACGGGACGCAGCGATCTGCAGATTCGCTCGCTGCAGGTGTTTCACCCTGCCATCAACGTCAATCTGCCCAAGACGACCATAGCTCCGGGCGAGACGGTGAACATGCAGGTCACGCTGGTGAACAAATACCGCGACCTTAGCAACGCACGATACCGATTGCTGATGATTACCAATGACTACCGCCGGCCGGTGGTGCTGGTGAGCATAAGTCAGGATTGAGCAGCGACTTAGTAACCCCCTAAAACCATAACATATGAAAAAGATGTGTATTTCCCTGTTTGTGGTATTGATGTTTGCCACTGCAGTATCGGCGCAAGTGAAGACTTACCAGAAGGTGTGTGAAGATGAGACAATGGTGGTCAATGCCAGCGACTGCGTGGACCGTCAGGGTCAGAACTATCTGTTATGGGTACGCTATGATTACACCAGTCCTAAGGTATGCATGAAGGCTGCCAAGCGCGACGGTGCCTACGGCAAGGCAGTGAGAGCCGAGGTGCTCTATGAGTTTGATGATGCGGTGCTTACCTATCGCATCATATCCAAGAAATACTTTGACAAGGACGACAGGGTGCTGAAGGAGATTCACTATTACCAGGCTCCGTGGAATCAGATCGGTGATATTGATTACTCGCTGAAACTGGGCATATACATGAGCGGTGCCTTCAACATTGCGGTAGGATAAATTTGGGGTTTGAGGCTTGAA
>CADAZW010000083.1 GCA_902792555.1 uncultured Bacteroidales bacterium
ATACCCTTGGCCGTAGGCTGGGCAAGGAGCTTCACTCCGCTGAGAGTGTACCAGCTCTGCTCTTCTGCGGCATCGTTGCTCTCAACGCTTGCCACCCGTGTTACGTCATCGTCGTTTTCTACAAACTCAAATTTCAGCATGGCCGGTGACTGGGTAGATGAGTTTAGCAGGAGATAAACACGCCCTGAGCCCAGCAGACCGCCGTTCCACTTGTAGAATCCTGCCTCTCCGTTCTTCTTGGCCAGCACATAGACACCGCTGGCGGTTTGGTCATCGCTTATAGCCAGCAGATTCGTCTCGGGAGCCGTGGCTGCCTGTTCGGCTTTGGTCAGATAGTATGTACCTTGCTCCTCCGGGCCCTTGATAAGATATGGCACTCCAGCCTTGACACCCTGCTCGGCCGGAACGGGCGTCATAATAGCTTTTCCTTCGCTGATTTCAGTAACAACATAGGCCACGAACTCTTCGGGCATCACTACATCGTATGCACTAACCAGCGTAGCCCACTTGGTTTCGCCGATGGTAAGGGGGTACTCATTGCTTTGCACGAAGCGATAGAGCCTGGGCAGCGCAGCCTTTGTGTCGGTGGACTCGTAGGTGTTGAACACCGAGCCCATCATGGCACCCATATCGGGCATAGAGCTGCCGCCACCTGTACTTGTACTGTCTTGGCTCGTACCGCCACCGCCGAAGCTAAAGGAGCTGGCACCAAACTTGATGATATTTTTCTTATCGTCACCTTCGGGGGCTTTGAAGCGGATGGTAGCCAATCCCTCAGAGATGCTGATTGTCACCTTGGCAGTGTCGCCAGGAGTCTCCTCCGAGATGCCGCTCTTCAGTCCGTTTGAACCACCCATGCCGCCCATGCTATTGCCGCTGTCAGCTGTGGCAGAGAGATAGGACGTATCGCCGGTCTTAAGATACCAGTATCCGTTCTCGCCGGCAACCTTTGCCAACCTTACTACCTGGCCATCCAAGGGCACGCCTACCAGCACATCCTCATTATTATCATTCGTAAGAAGCGATGCTTCAACAGGAGAGATGCCGCCCATCATAGCCTTGTCGGTGCCCATAACCTGCACGTTGCCATCTTCTGCGGGTACCACCAGCAAGAGCGAATCGCCCTCCTCCAGCTTTGTAACGTCTGTAACCAAACGGAAAGTTCCCACATTCTGTCCGGCAGGAGTCTGGTTTCTGGTTGTGACGGTGAGCCTGATTTTCTCCTTCATTGTGTAGGACTTCTCTTCGTTAGTGTCGGTTGTAGCTGGGTCATCTGCCTGCAAAATAACCTTCACCTTGATGGTGAGCTTGGTGGTGCCAGCCTTGAGGGCTGTGAAGACGCTGTCAGTCTTTTCCTCGTCGGTATATACCCATTTGGCCACCTCTTCATTGCTGGACTTCATCGTCGCAGGCTGCAAGGTGCCGGTAAAAGGTATGCCATCAAGCGTATCTGTGTTTATCTCATAGAAATCAGAGGGCGACTTTGTGGTGTTTTCCTGCATAACGTTGAGCGAAGTTGCCGTCATTCTGGCAAAGACGCCGCCATCCTTTATGTAGTTTACTTCGTCCACCTTAGGTGTATATTTCTGACTGTTGTCGCCACTACCACCGATGGATGACATCATATCATTATCCTCAGTATAGATAAGCGGACCGTAAACCGTTACGACATCGCCGACTCCGAGGGCATCCTCATCCATAGGAGTCAAGATGACAGCGTTGCCGTCGTTAACGGGCTGTCCGTTAGGGTTGAGCACCTTGATTTGCCCATCCGTGGTGCCGTCGGCAGAGATGTAGTAATTGACGGAACCGCCCATCATACCCATTGCGGGCATGGAGATGCCGTCCATCACGTCATCCATATCCTTATCACCCATCATGCCGCCCATCATGTCCATCATGCCGCTGCTCACCTTGGAGACGATACCCTTTACAAAGTAGCTGCAGCCTTTTTGGAGGCTTACACCGTCCACCTCCTCTACGTTGCCAGCCACCAAATCCTTGGCCTCCTGCGGCGTGAACGGGTTGGTGCGGCTTCCCTTCTTGGGAGTGTCGTCAATACGCAGGATGTAATGAGTGTCGTATTCGTTATAAGTTTCGTCACCATCAAAGGACGCAAAGATTTTCACATTGCCGCGCTTCTTGAGCGTTACCTTGCCGTCGCTGCCTACGGATGCTATATTATCATCACTGCTGCTGAAGGAAACAGACTGTGAGGGATCCACCGTCAGGGTCGGCTCTGCAAATGTACCTGCGCCACCGTTGTAATCAGCCTCATAGTTCCTATAGGGAAACGCAAGAGTGATGTCCGGCTTCTCCGACATTACGAAAAACTCTATCTTGCTCTCCTTGATGTCTGCGTCACTGGCATCCGTCTTGGTGTTCCACTCATAGTTCTTGCTGATCATCTGGTCTGTGACCTTCACTCCTATGTAGTAGTCGTTGTTTCCAACACCTATATGGAGCAGACTGCCCGTATAGTCGAAGGAATAGCGTGCGGTTACTTCGCCAACCCTAAGGTTGCCGTCAGTCACGTTTAGATAGCGACCGGCATTGTCCACTCGCTCAAAGCGATATTTGGGGCCTTCTGCTACAGTCACCCTCCACTTGAGAGTGTCAGGCACTTCGCTGGTAATACGATTAAGGTCTTCGTTCAGCACAACGCTGGCTGCCTCCGGATTCTTGTCGCTCTCGGGATTGTTGGTTAAAGCAACGGCATTGTTGCTCTCTACAATCACCACCACATCGCCTGTCTGGAGTTTAGAGACATCTCTCTTAACCCATTTTACATCTGCCCATGTAGCTACAAAAGCAAACAGCATAACAGGCAACAAGATTGCAGCCCTTTTAAGACAATTCATTGTTCTTAAATTTCTCATTTCTTCTTTGCTTATTAAATGACTTAATAAAAATAAATAATGTAAAATATGCGTGATAAAATTTGCGCGGCAAATTTACAATATTCATTTTAATTAAAATTAGTGTGTATGATTCTTTTTCTTGTCATAAAGATTATTTCTTTTGCACCATTTCTCTTTTGGGTAAAAAATGTGTGCATTTATTCTTACAATCATAATCTTTAGATAGCAAACAAAGCGAAAAATCCTGGCTTAAGAACACAAAAAAATCCCGCACATAATCCAATTATGCGCGGGGCAATTTCTTAGGGTTGGGTAGTAATTTCTTCTCTACTTCTTATTATTGTGATTGGCGCGGCGTGCCTCTGCCCACTTCTGGCGGGCGAGCACCTGCATGTCGATTACCTTGTCCTTCTCGTCCACAATCTCAAATCCCAGCATGGTCTCTATCACGTCCTCCATCGTAACGATGCCGCGCATGCAACCATACTCATCAATAATAGCAGAGATGTGCTCCTTTTTTGCCAGCATCAACTCCCAGATATCCGATACACTGGTGCCCTCCTGGAATGTGAGGATGGGCCTTACAATCTGCTTCAGAGTAGTGGAGAACTTATCCTCAGCCAGTTTCTCCAGCACCGTCTGGCGCAGCACATAACCTGTGATGTACTCCTCGTCTTCGCCATACACAGGTATGCGGCTATAGGTGCTGAACTCCTTGTCGGCATAGACCTCCTTGACAGTCATGTCTTCGCTGGCCTCGGCCACCACGCTACTGGGCGTCATAATCTCGTGGGCCGTAACATTGGAGAGCTTGATAAGGTGCTGAATCATTTTGTTCTCTTCCTTCTCAAACACTCCCTCCTCAGCACCCACCTTAACCATGGCACTTACTTCATCGCGGCTTACAGACTGCTGTCCGCTACCATTGCCAAGGAAATGGGTGATTCCCTCCGCCAGCATTACCAGCGGGTAGGTGATAAACAGCATCGCCCTAATTATATGCGCTGCAGGCAGTGCCAGTGAGCGCCAGTAGCGAGTGCCTATGGTCTTGGGAATAATCTCAGAAAAAATCAGGATGCACAACGTGAGCACACCGCTGAACACTCCTGCTGCCTCGCTGCCAAACACCACTCCGGCCTGTGCGCCCACCCCTGCAGCGCCCATAGTGTTGGCAATAGTATTAATAGTCAGTATCGCGCTGATTGGACGGCTCGACTGCTTCTTGAGGCTCTTGAGCAGAGCTGCAGAATGAGTGTTCTTGCCCTCTGCAGAAGCCACAAATGTCATTGGGGTTGAAAGAAACACCGACTCCATCAGCGAACACAGTGCCGAGATGAAGAGGGCCAAGCAAAAGAATAGGATTAATAAACCCATAAAAAGTTTAGGCTGTAATTACGGCTGCAAAGTTAGTGCAAAGCGAGCGAATGACAAAAAATAAACTATTATTTTTATTCCGAGCTGCAGCCTAACTTGACTTACAGAACAAAACAAAGTTAGTGCAAAGTGAGCGAAAAACCGAATTTATTTGAGTTTTTTCCGAGTTAAAGCCTTGCTTGACTTGCAAAGCAAAGGTGTGCGCCATTTTTCTCCTCTGTTTTTTGGGTAATCCGCATAGAACCATTATTTTTGCCAGCAAATGACAATTAAGCACATTATTTTTATGTGTATCATGGCTGCGATGTCCTTGTCTGCTTCTGCACAAAGCGACGACTGGGATGATTTTGCCAATGAGTACATGGGTGAAATCCTTGATGAAGAGGAAGACAACGGCAGAGAGATCTATGAGGAACTGCTGGAGATGCATCGCCAGCCTATCAACATCAACAAGGCTACGCGCGACGATTTGCTGCGGATGCCCTTCCTGAGCGATGCGCAGGCAGACTCAGTGCTAAGCCTGGTCAGCCGTTCCCATGGCCTGCTGTCGATGGGCGAACTTATGTTCGTTAGAAATCTGGAATATAAGCAGCGACGGTATCTTGCTCTCTTTTTCTTCTGTCCCGACGACCAAAGCTACTACGATAGGGGCTTCCCTCCCGACTCAGCAGCACAACGTGGCTCTCAGTCTTCGCCCAAGCAAGAGGGTAGGGGGCTGCGCACCCTGCTGTCGTCCACCTTCGGCTTCCCACTCTACAAAAGGGAAGGCTTCCGTTCCCACCCGCGCAAGGAACTGGAGCAATATCCCAACCGCCAATACCTTGGCAACAGCCTCGCCACCACCCTGCGCTATCGCTCCTCACTCAACGGCAACCTCTCATGGGGGCTTACCGCCCAAAAAGACGAGGGCGAACCCTTTGCCGAAGGAAAGAACTGGCTCTACGACTCTTACTCACTCTTCCTGATGGGCAAGAGCAAGGGTGCCGTAAGAAAATGGATTGTCGGTGACTTTACCGCCCACTTCGGCCTCGGACTGACGATGGGCTCGTCGGGCTGCGACCCGATGAACGTCGTTTCCTCCATGCGCCCCCGGCAGGAAGGACTGACCGCCCACACCGCCACCGACGAGGCCCTGTTCCTGCGCGGAGGCGCTCTCGCCCTGAGCCTCGGCAAGATAAGCGTAATGGCCTTCGCCTCCTGGCGCAGGCTCGACGCCACGCTGAGCAGCGACAGCATCTCCACCATCATCACCAACGGCTACCACCGCACTCCCCTGGAGATGAGCAAACGCAACAATATCGCTGCACTGCAGGGTGGCCTCGCCGCCAGCATCCCTTTGGGCGCGCTGCGGTTGGGCGTCAATGCCGTGCATACCCACTATGACACCCCGTTCCGCTCTCCCACCGCCCTGTACCGAAAACACTATTTCACCGGCTCCGACTTCGGCAACTATAGCCTCAGCTATTCGCTGCGGCGCGGTGCCATCAGCGCTTGGGGTGAGACTGCCACATCGGAGCAAGGCGGCATAGCCATGCTGCACCGCGTGCAGTATGCCCCTCATCACAAACTTATCCTTAACATCCTGCACCGCTACTACTCCACCCACTATCTCGCAACCTCGGCACAGAGCTACAAGATAGGCTCGCGCATCCAAAACGAGCACGGCCTGATGCTCGGCATCACCGCCCAACCATGCAAACCACTGCTTATCAAAGCCTATGCCGACATTGCCCACTTCCCCTTTGCCGTCTATGCCAGCGCCAACCCCAAGAATGCCCTGACGGCCATGCTACAAGCCGAATACTCCCCCTTCACCGACTCCTCATGGCTGCTGCGCTACAAACTGCGCACCCGCCCCGACGACAACAGCCTGAAGGCGCCTGACCAAAGGGTGCAGCATTCCTTCAAAGCCCAGTATCGCTATGCCGGCGACAGGATTGTGCTCACCTCCACAGCCGACCTCTCCCTCCTTTCCCTGCCCGACAAGGGCAGCAGCAGCGGATGGATGCTCTCGCAGAAAGCCACACTGAAAATGGACAAACCTACCAGCGTAAGCATGAGCGCAGCACTCTTTCATACCGACTCCTATGCCGAGGCGCTGCGCCTGTATGAGCCAATACTGCTCTATTCCAGCGGCTACCCCGTGCTTTATTACCACGGCTTGCGCTTCGCCGCCTCCGTCCAGCACAAGATTGGACCACTGCACCTGGCCGTTAAGTACGCCTTGACCCACTATACCGACCGCGACACTATCGGCACCGAACTGCGCCTATACAACGGCTCAACACTGCAAGACATCCTTATTCAGGTGGCACTGCGCCTCTGATTGAAGAAAAATCACTAACTTTGCACTGCGTGGCTTGGCCAAATAGTCAAATTGTGAAATCATAAAACCGTGAAATAAAAATATGTCCACCGTTATATATCCTTCTCCCATATTCGGTCCGGTGCACAGCCGCAGGCTGGGCGTATCGCTGGGCATCAACCTGATGCCTGCTGACGGCAAGGTATGCACCTTTGATTGCATCTACTGCGAGTGCGGGTTCAACGCTGACCGCAGACCCACGCAAAAGCGCCCTACCCGCATGGAGGTAAGCACCGCACTGGAAAGTAAGCTCCTACTGATGAAGGACGAGGGAGTGCTGCCTGACGTGCTGACCTTTGCCGGCAACGGCGAACCGACGGCGCACCCCGACTTCCTGAGCATCATCAAGGACACCATAGCGCTGCGCAACCGCTACTGCCCCGAGGCAAAGGTGAGCGTGCTCAGCAACGCCACCCTCATCATGAGGCCGCTGGTCTTTGATGCTCTCTTGCTAGTGGACAACAATATCCTGAAACTCGACACCGTCTGCCCCGAATACATTCGCGCCGTCAACCGGCCCTGCGGCCACTACAACGTGAGCGAACTGATAGAAAAAATGAAGGAGTTTCACGGCCACTGCATCGTGCAGACCATGTTTATGCACGGCATCAGCAACGGCAAGGACGTAAGCAACCTGAAGGAAGAACTTATCGCCCCGTGGCTGGATGCCATCAAGGAAATCCGTCCACAGCAGGTGATGATATACACCATCGACCGCGAAACACCCGACCAAGGCTTGAGCAAGGCTACCCACGAAGAGCTGGATAATATCGTAAGCAGAATAGAGGCCTTCGGCATCAAAGCCAGCGCTTCGTATTAGAAATTAGGAATTACTGTTTACCCTTGAGCGAGAACTCTTGACTGAGCGCGAAGCGCGATACTAATTTGGCATGCCACTGGGCAAGAAGCTAACTATTCGACAACTATTGATATTTGAACACTATGATAAAGAAAGAATGGAAAGAACTTGGCTATATCAACGAGCCGATAGCAAAAGATATTGACCTGAAGGCAGAGATACGCCGCATGTGTAAGGAAAAAAATGCGGTAATACTTGCCCATTATTACACCGACGGCACCCTTCAGGAAATTGCCGACTTCGTTGGCGACAGCCTGGCTCTTGCGCGCAAAGCCGAAAAGACGGATGCCGACATTATTGTGATGTGCGGCGTTCATTTCATGGGCGAGACAAACAAGATTCTCTGCCCAGACAAGAAGGTGCTCATTCCCGACCTCAATGCCTCATGCTCTTTGGCGGAGAGCTGCCCGGCAGAGGAGTTCCGCAAATTCGTAGAGGCACATCCCGGACATAAGGTTATCTCCTACGTCAATACCACGGCTGCCACCAAAACGGTAACCGACGTGGTCGTTACCTCCGGTAATGC
>CADAZW010000084.1 GCA_902792555.1 uncultured Bacteroidales bacterium
CGGTCATAGTTACTTTCATACGCCCCCGGCAGCAAGCTGCCACCCCCTCTATCTTAGAGGGGGAGCTTGCATGCCATTCTACCGCAAGCCGTTCTGCTTCTGATGGCAAAGAGACGGCTCCCCCTCTAAGCGGGGTCCCCTCTGGGGAATTAGAAATGGATTTCCTTGCGGAGCGAGGGGGTGTCGCGAAGCGACGGGGGCGTATGATACAAACTTAACAGCGACGGGGGCGTATGACCATTTCGCAGGTAGTGTTATCTGTGCCAACATCTATATTATTGCCTAACACTTTTTATTTCCCCAGAGGAGACCCCGTCCCCCCTGTTTAGGGAGTAACAGGGATATTGCATTTCATTAGGGGGAAGAATTATCCTGGCGCCAGAGTCCTCCCCTTGAGGGGGAGTTAGAGGGGGCTACGGAATGAACTCGCTGACGTCCTCGCCTCTGGCGAGGGCTTCGCGTATCTGAGTGGAGGAGATGTCGTAGAGCGGCATCTCTACGTAGTGTACGGTGGGGGGCAGCGTTGCCGTATCAATGTCGTATCCTTGGCGGGGATAGATGATGATGGGGTAGTCGGCGAGGAGTTCCTCATGGTTGCGCCACAGGCTGAAGCGCTGCCAGTTGTCGGCGCCCATCATCAGGACGAACTGGTGGTCGGGGTGTGCTTCGCGCAGTCGGCGCAGGGTGATGTAGGTGTAGGAAGGCTTGGGCAGGTGGAACTCGAAGTCGCAGGCCTTGATGCCGGGCAGGTTCTTTACGGCTCGTCGTGCCAACTGCAGGCGCAGGCGGTCTGGCATGAGGCTGCTCTCTTCTTTCAGGGGATTGCGCGGCGACACCATCAGCCATACCTCATCAACGAGGCCGCTCTGAAGAACGCCCTGCGCTATGGCCACGTGGCCCTTGTGGATGGGATTGAACGATCCGCCGAAAATTGCTATTTTCTTCATAGCCTTAAGCGAATAAATCAAACAAATCAACCACCCATCTCCAGATCTTCTTCAGAGTGGAGGGTGTGTGTCTCATTCTCTCACTCACAACTTTCACGACTTCTTCCTCCGCCGTCTCGAGGTCGTCGTTGGTAATCACCACGTCAAACTGCGGCGCGAATGTCAGCTCGTAGGCGGCCTTGTCAACGCGCTGCTGTATCTTCTCGGGGCTGTCGGTGCCGCGCTTCTCAAGGCGGCGGCGCAGCTCCTCTATCGAGGGCGGCTGGATGAAGATTAGCAATGCCTTGTCGCCATAGATGCGCTTGACGCTGAGGCCGCCCTTTACATCTATGTCCAGCACTACGTTCTCGCCTCGCTCCAGGCGCTGGTCGATTTCCGACTTGAGGGTGCCGTAGAAGGTGCCGGCATAGACCTCCTCGTACTCTACGAAGGCATCTTCCGCTATCTTCTGGCGAAACTCAGCCTCGCTGAGGAAGTGATACTCCACTCCGTCTTTCTCCTCGCCGCGTGGTGCACGCGAGGTGGCGCTGACGGAGAAACTGAGGCCCTTTACCTGGCTCATCAGGTGGTTTATAAGTGTGGACTTGCCACTGCCGCTCGGGGCGGAGAATACTAATAACATCGGAGTGTTTGAAGTTTGAAGTTTGAAATTTGAAATTTATTGCCAAGTCCGGAAGTGAGCACTGAATGCCGAAGGTATCGCGAAGGCTCTGTTGAGCAATGCTCTCTTTGAGCGAGCAGCTCGCCAGTGGTCGCGCCAGCGGCGCGGGCTGGCATAAAAGAGCTGCGAGAGCGAAGCGGCAATGCCGAAGGTATCGCGAGCAGCTCGCCAGTGGTCGCGCCAGCGGCGCGGGCTGGCATAAAAGAGCTGCGAGAGCGAAGCGGCACAGAAATTACCAGAAATTTATCAGAAATTTTTGCCCAACGGCTTGCCAAATTGTGAAATAGCTAAATTGTAAAATAAATTGTAAATTGTAATTGGTTAAATTGTAAATTAAATTGTAAATTGTAATTGGTGAAATTGTAAAATAAATTGTAAATTGTAATTAGTTAAATTGTACATTACAACACATTGAGCACTTGCTCCTTTATCTGCTCCAGTTCGTCTTTCATCTTTACTACGAGGTTCTGCATCTCAGCCTGGTTGCTCTTGGAGCCGAGGGTGTTGATCTCGCGGCCCATCTCCTGGGCAATGAATCCCAGTTTCTTGCCCTGGGGCTCGTCCTGCGCCATGGTGTCGGCAAAGTAGCGGAGGTGGTTGGTGAGGCGCTGTTTCTCTTCGTTGATGTCGAGTTTCTCGATGTAGTATATCATCTCCTCCTCCAGTCGGTTGCGGTCGTAGTCGATGTTGAGTGAACTGAGGCGGTCGGTGATTTGCTGGCGTATGCGCTCTGTGCGCTGTTGCTCATAGGGCTCCACGGCCTTGAGGTAGGTGGCAATGTTCTGCAGCTTTTCTTCAAACTTACGCTGCACAGCCTCTCCCTCCTGCCTGCGGAATGCAGCGAAGTTGCCGAGGGCTTCTTCCATGGCTTTGGTCACGGCAGTCCACTCCTCGTCGGTGGTCTCGTCGGTTGCCGGGGTTTGCGTTACCCCTGGCAGGCGACCGACAACGGCCCACCAGTCCTGCGGCTCGCTGATGCCGAGCTGCCGGCTGATGGTGCGTATCTGCTCCACATAGTTGCCCACGATGCTGCCGTTGATGCAGGCTGCAGAGTCACTGCCGGTGTCCTCCACTTTCACGGATAGGTCGACTTTGCCTCTCACCACGTGTTGTGCCAGCATTTGGCGCAGTGGCAGCTCTCTATCGAGGTAGGAGGGAGCTATGTGGGTGGAAATGTCGAGATTCTTGCTGTTGAGCGACTTTATCTCAACGGTGATCTTGCGGCTCTTGTATGCGGCCTCACCCTTGCCGTAGCCGGTCATTGACTGTAGCATGTGTTGTAGTTGGGAGTTATAAGTTGTGAGTTATTGCTTTTCACTTTGCAAAGTTAACTTTTTATCTGCAAATAAGGCACAACAAGGCCCTTAAATCCCGCGTGACGGGCTTTAAGGGCAATGAAATAGGTCGGTTTCTTCGCAACCACGCCATGACATAAGGCAATCTTTCTGTCAATGGCTTAAGCGAAACGTTCTGTCAGGGTATGGTGTGCTATTTTTTCCTGACCTTATGCTTTTTGTCGCGAAATTCTCTGGGCGGCATGCCTGTGTTGGTCTTGAAATAGCGTGCGAAGGTGGCTTGGTCGGGAAATCCCAGCTCTTGGCTGATTTGCTGAATACTCTTGCTGCCATTGTGGGCCAGAAGCTGCTTGGCGCGCATCACCACATAGTCTGCTATCCAGCGGCTGGCGCTGGTGCCGGTCTCCTGGCGGATGACTGTGCTGAAATATTTGGGCGATAGGCATAGCAGCTTGGAATAGAATTTCACCTCGCGGCTTTCGCGGTAGTGTTCGGTGAGGTTGTCGTAGAATTGCATGAACAGCGTAGAGTTGGTGCTTCTCTCCTCCGGATGGTTGTCAAAGCGATACTCGTCGATAAACATGTAGGTTATTTCCAGCAGGTGCATCTTGATGCTCTGCCTGGTGTCGGAGTGCATCATCGATGCGGATTGCATCAGCTTGGAGAGATTCATTATCGATTCATACTGCCTGTCGTCCAGGTGAAAGGAGGGGTTGCGGTGGTAGATGAGGAAATTGCGGTAGCTGGCATGCTGGCGCATTTGGCTGACCATCTTGTCGGACATCACTATCAGCGTAGCATTATAGTCGGCCGAAACCTCTATGGATTCCAGCAGGTGTTTAGGCGTCACCACGGAGATGTCGTGAGACTTAAATTCCACCGGCAGATGGTCGTAGCTGCCTTTCACGTATCCGCTATGGCAGATGCTGATTACCATATAGGGCGACATAAAGCCTTGCTCGCCGGTGGGCAACGAAGTCACGTTATCAATCACGACTATGCCTTCTTCGTCTATCAGACTCCGCAAGGCGGTAACGGGATGCTGCCCACTGTACATGGTAGGTTCTTCTCTCATGGTATGTAGATATATATTTTTGATTTTTTGCAAATTTAAGCCGTTTTTTTGTATTCAACGTAAAAAAATAGAGAAATAATGCAAATTTATTGTAAAAAAGTACCTTTTGCAAAACAAAAAGATAATTTAACTTATTGTAATACAGTCTTAACTACTTACCTTTGCACTCGCAAATAAAGTCACAAATAGAAGAAAAATGACAAAACAGAAATGATATGAGAAGAATATTGCTAACTTTATTATTGCTTGTAGGAATAGCAAGCGTCCGAGCCTATGACTATTCCTACCTCACCTTCGAGACCACTGACGGCAACTCAGTGGCTATCAAGGTGGAGGGCCTTACGCTCAGTATCTCCAACTGCTGCCTCGTGGCGGTCGATACCGACGGTAGTGACTACACCTTTGCCTTCAGCAATCTGAGCAAGATGTATTTTTCCGACGATGCAACCGGCGTACAGCCCCTCAGCCCCGACTCTGCCGAGGCGGTGGAGGTGTTCACTGCCGAAGGCAAGCGCATCGGCAAGTTTGCCAATGCTCAGGCCGCCAAGGCCGCCCTCGGTAAGGGCGTTTATGTACTGAAGAGCAAATCATTGACCTTTAAACTGTCTCAGCCATGAAAAAGATAAAGAGAATACTTCTGCTCGCCGTCCTGGCCGTGATGGCCAATGGCCAATGGTCAATGGTTAAAGGTCAGTGCCTCAATGTCCGCGTGGGCAGCGTGACCTATAAGTTTCCTGCCGCTCAGACCGGCGACATGACCTACTCCGGGGGCCAGACCCTTACTATTATAAATAAGGTGTTCACCATCGCTGACATCAGCGCCATCTATATCGACGACTCCGAGGTGGTGGACAATCTGGTCAGCCTAGTCTATTACGACGGCTCCGTCAGTATCGACGTGGCTGGCAATGTGGCGCAGTATGTCGACCCCTCTGTGGAGGGCGCTCATGTCAGCATGGCGCAGAGCACCGACGTCAGTGCCGACAATGTGGACGAGATAACCTATGCCCTCAGCGGCGAGAGCAGCGACGGCGAGTTCTACCTCAGCGGTTCCTACAAGAGCACCGTGGAGCTCCAGGGCCTCACCCTAACCAACAAGAGCGCCACTTTCAGCGGCGCGGCCATCCATGTGCAGAATGGTAAGCGCATAGATATCTCTGTCAAGAACGGCACCGTCAACACCCTGACCGACTGCGCTGACGGCTCGCAGAAGGCAGCCCTTTATGTCAAGGGCCATGCCGAATTCAAGGGCAGGGGCACCATTAATGTCAATGGCCTCTGTGCCCATGGCGTGAAGGCCGGTGACTACCTCACCCTGCGCAATTGCACCCTCAACGTGCGCTCCGCCGTTAAGGACGGCATCTCTTGCAATGAGTATTTCCTACAGGAGAGTGGCGAGATAAGCATCACCTCCACCGGCGACGATGGTCTGCAGGTGGACCTCGACAGCACCGCATCCAGTGGCCAGACTGCCGACCATGAGGACGAGGACAGTGGCAATGTCTATCTGCTGGGCGGCACCCTCGCCATCTCAGTTGCGGCCGATGCCGTCAAGGGCGTCAAGGCAGCTGGCGACATAGTCCTCAGTGGAGCAACCGTGACCGTCAGTCAGACGGGTGGCATCCTCGTGGAGTCTGATGATATCAGTTTTCCCACCTCTCTCAAGGCCGATGGCGATATCAGCGTAACCGGCGGCACTCTGACCATCACCAACACGGCCAGCGGCGGCAAGGGCCTCAGTGCAGATGGCAACATCACCATCGATGAGAGCTCCGCCACCACTTTTATCGACATCACAGCCAATGGCTCCGGCGGCACAGCCGAGACCTCCGGCAGCGGCGACGACGGCGACGACACCACTGCCAGCTATAGGGTATATGTCAGCTTGCCCACCAGTGGCGGCGGCATGGGCCCCGGTGGCGGCATGGGCGGAAGCTCGGCATGGAAGACAGTCTATCTCTACAAGAGCGACGGCACCCTGGTGCAGCAACTCACCGGCACCGTATCCAAGACTTCCGGCTATAGCACCGTTACCTTCTATTACTATGACTTCAAGGCCTCCGACTCTGGCACTTACTATTTCAAGGCCGACGACTATACCAGCCGCGGCACTACCTACACCATACGCTCTGCTAACTTCGCAGGCCCTACCACCGGCACTGATTTCTATTACTCCATATCTAACAGCTATACCACCTCCGGCACCACTCGCACCTATCAGCTCACCAACGTGACCAACACCTACGGCGGCACCTCTACCGACACCAGCGAGGAGGAAGGCACCGGCTACAATGCCATTGGCATCAAGGCCGACGGCAACCTCACTGTCAGTGCAGGCACCGTCACCGTCAAGAATAGCGGCGAAATGAGCAAGAGTGTCAAGGCTACGGGCGCTGTCACTGTCGACGGCGGCGATATCACCCTCACCCCCAGCGGCAGCATGAAGGTCATCAACAATGATGCCTCCTATTCGTCAGGCATCAAGACTGCTGACTTCGTCCAGAACGGCGGCACCCTCACCATCAGCGCCTCCGGCTCGGCAGGCCGAGGTATCACCGCCACCAATATCACCACCAACGGCGGCACTCTCAAGATTACTAATAGCGGTGCCGGACAGACCGGCTCCTCCGACAGCTATACCGCCAAAGGCCTCAAGGCCGACGCCAAGATAGCCCTCAATGGCGGCACCATCACCATCAGCATGAGTGGCACCGGCGGCAAGGGCATCAAGACGGCAGGCACCTATACCCAGGGTCTTGCCGATGGCACAGGGCCCACCCTCAGCGTGTCCACCACCGGCTCATCGCTCGGCAGCGGCAGCACGTCAGGCGGAGGATGGGGGCCCGGTGGCGGCATGCAGCAGAGCAGCGGCTCGTCAGCCAAGGCCATCAAGGTGCAGGGCACCGCCACACTCTATGGCGGAACCTCCGAGATATCCACCAAGACTGACGGTGCCGAAGGCCTCGAGTCAAAGACCGCCGTCTATATCGAGGGCGGACAGCACTATCTGGCGTGCTACGACGATTGCATCAACTCCAGCGGCAATATCTACTTTAACGGCGGTGCCACCGTATGCTACTCCAGCGGCAATGATGCCATCGACTCCAATGCAGGTCGCAGCGGAGCTATCACAATCGGCAATGGAGCAGTGCTCACCTACACTAGCGCCGGCAGTCCCGAGGAAGGCTTTGACTGCGACAACAATTCCTACATCCAGATTACCGGCACCGGCATAGCCATAAGCGCAGGCGGTGCACAGGGCGGTGGCGGATTCGGCGGCAGCAGCGGCAGCACCATCAGCAATGCCAGACAGGGCTACTACTTTTATTCCTCCAACTCTTCCCTCACCTTTGAGACCGGCAAATATTACACTCTGGCAGACTCCAGCGGCAATAACCTCGTTACTTTCAGTGTAGCGGCCAGGGTGTCTTCCACGCTCTCGCTGTTTACCGCCACCGGCATGGTCAAGGGAGCCACCTACACTCTGAAGTCTTCCACCTCAGCGCCCGCTGATGCTGCCACAGCTTTTCATGGCCTATATCTCGGTTCCTCTGCCGTCGGTACTACCCAGGTGATAAATGGCGGATTCACAGCAAACTAGGAGTTAGGAGTTAGGAATTAGGAGTTAGGAATTAGGAGTTAGGAATTAGGAGTTAGGAGTTAAGCCGATAGTCGAGAGTTTTCGCGCTCAGTCATGAGTCAAGAGTTTTCGTTTTCGTTTTCGTTTAATTTCAAATTTGCCGCTTCGCTCTCAGGCTCTTCTTTGTCAGCCCGCGCCGCTGGCGCGACCACTGACAGAGCCTTCGCGATGCCTTCGGCATTCAAATTTCAAATTTCAAATTTCAAATTTCAAATTTATTTATTACCTTTGCCGAAAATATGAAAATTGCAGGTATGAATAAACTAAGCAGAATACTCATCCTCATCGTCCTGGCCGTAATGGTCAATGGTCAATGGTCAATGGTCAATGGCCAGGGCTTCACT
>CADAZW010000085.1 GCA_902792555.1 uncultured Bacteroidales bacterium
CAATGGCCAGTGGTACACGCTCGACGGTCGCAAGCTTAATGGAGTTCCTACACAGCGTGGAATCTATATCAACAACGGCAAGAAAATCGTTGTGAAATAAGATAAACAGGCTATGAATAATTAGGCGGCTACCCCAGAGGGGCAGCCGCCTAATGTTTTTGTCGCAATTAAAGAAGTGTGCTTATGCTTCGAGACCGTGGATGGTGATGGCCTCGTTGCCTTTGCATATCTTGGCAATCATGCCTTGCAGAGCCTTGCCGGGACCGCATTCGGTGAAGTCGGTGGCACCGTCGGCAACCATTGCCTGAACCTCGTAGGTCCAGCGTACGGGGGCGGTGAGCTGGGCGATGAGATTCTGCTTGATTTCGGCAGCATCAGTGTGAGCCTTGGCGTCTACGTTCTGATAAACGGGGCACTTTGGCGTCTGGAACTCGGTAGCCTCGATGGCAGCTTGCAGCTCATCCTTGGCAGGCTGCATCAGTGGAGAATGGAAGGCGCCGCCTACAGGAAGCGGAAGTGCGCGCTTGGCGCCAGCAGCCTTGAGTGCCTCACATGCTGCCATGACGGCTTCGTTGTTGCCGGAGATAACGAGCTGACCGGGGTTGTTGTAATTGGCAGGTACAACAATGTTGCCGGGCTTGGAAATCTCTGCACAGATTTTCTCAACAGTCTCATCGTCAAGGCCGATAATGGCCGCCATGGTGGAGGGAGCGGCCTCGCAGGCTTTCTGCATGGCTTGAGCACGCTGGCTAACGAGCTTAAGACCATCCTCAAAGCTGAGGGCCTCGGCTGCCACGAGGGCTGAGAACTCACCGAGGGAGTGGCCTCCTACCATGTCGTACTGAGCCTTGTCGCCTGCACAGATGGCACTGATTACGGAGTGTAGGAATACGGCAGGCTGGGTTACCTTGGTCTGCTTCAACTCGTCGGCAGTGCCTTCAAACATAATCTTGGTAATCTCGAAACCGAGGATTTCATTTGCCTTGTCGAAAAGCTCCTTGGCCTTGGGATTGGTGTCGTAAAGGTCTTTACCCATTCCGGAGAACTGGGCTCCCTGACCTGGGAATACAAATGCTTTCATAATTTGGTAATGGTTATTAGTTATTGGTTAATGATTCCAACTATTTCGTTTACGTCATTGATGCTGTGGGCATCGAGCCAGTGATTGATGCCATCGGCAATTTTGCCGCTGACGGCAGGGTCGATGAAGTTGGCTGTGCCGACCTCTATGGCGGAGGCGCCTGCCATCATGAACTCAATGGCGTCCTCTGTTGTCATTATGCCGCCGAGACCGATTATTGGCACTCTGACGGCCTTGGCAACCTGATTGACCATTCTTACAGCCACGGGTTTGATGGCTGGGCCGGAGAGTCCGCCGGTGCCTATACTCAGGCGTGGGCAGCGTTTCTCAATATCAATTGACATTCCCATCAGGGTATTGATAAGCGAGACGCAGTCGGCTCCTTCTGCCTCCACGGCACGGGCAATGTCGGCAATGTTGGTCACGTTAGGCGACAGTTTTACTATCAAGGTTTTGTGGTAGGCGCGGCGTACAGCCTTGACAACTGATGCTGCCCCCTCGCAAGTTACACCGAACGCCATGCCTCCGTCCTTGACATTGGGGCATGAGATGTTGAGTTCTATGGCGGGAATCTTGTCGAGGCCGTCAATAATGGCTGCGCACTCTGCATAGTTTTCGGGACTGGAGCCACTGACATTGACAATCACGTTGGTGTCCATGTCGCGGAGCTGTGGATAGATGTGCTCGGCAAAATAATTAACGCCTTTGTTTTGCAAGCCTACGCAGTTGAGCATGCCGCTGGCCGTCTCGGCCATACGCGGATAGTCGTTGCCTTCGCGTGGCAGCAGGGTAGTGCCTTTCACAATTATTCCGCCCAGCTTGCTCATTGGCACGAAGTCCTCAAACTCCAGCCCGTAGCCAAAGGTGCCTGAGGCTGTCATGACGGGATTGCGCAGGCTGAGGCCTGCCATGTTTACATTCAGATTTGCCATGTCAGCTGATTTATATTAAACACGGGACCTTCTGTGCAGACGCACACATTGCCTTTGACAGTTTTCTCTACGCAGCACAGGCACGCACCGAGGCCGCAGGCCATCATGTTCTCAAGGCTTACTTCGCAGTCGGTATCAGAGCTTTTGGCGTAGCGTGCTACGGCCATCATCATTGGCTTGGGACCGCACACCATTATCTTATCAAACTTCTCTTGCTGCAAGGCGCTGTGCTGGGTAACGAAGCCGCGTTCGCCGAGCGAGCCGTCTTCCGTTGTGATAAGCACGCGGCCAATCTGTTCAAACAGATCTCTCTCCAGCACTCCGCTGGCGGTGCGAGCGCCAAGCAGGAAGACGGGTTCTGCGCCTTGGTCTTTCAGCTTCTTTCCGGCATAGAGCAGTGGGGCAATGCCTACACCACCGCCGACAAGCAGGATCTTACCTTTGGCTTTGTCGGTGCTGAAGCCGTTGCCCAGCGGCAGCACAAGGTTGATCCTATCGCCTTCGCGCAGTGCGCCGAGAGCCTTGGTGCCATCGCCAATCATCTGCACCATCAGCCATAGCTGGCCATCCTCTACATTATTTATAGATATAGGCAGACGCAGGAAAGTGTTGTCCTTGGCGGGAGACTGTACCTGTACGAACTGCCCTGGCTTTATCGCGGGCATTTGGCCGTCGATGGGGCTCAGACGTAGCAGTACATTGCGCTCGTCAAGGCGATTGTTGCTTACTACAGTGAAGTCCTTTATTTGTTTCATTTTAAAGAAGCGCAAACGTTTTAGTGCGAGAGCAGGCTTCCTTTCCCAGTGAGAAAAGAAGCCTGTTTTGTTTAGAATTCAGCAGTCTTGGGAGTTCGGGGGAACGGTATGACGTCGCGTATGTTCTGCATGCCGGTAACAAAGAGCATCAGTCGCTCGAAACCGAGGCCGAAGCCGCCGTGGGGACATGTGCCGAAGCGGCGGGTATCGAGATACCACCACATATCCTTCATAGGAATGTTGCGCTCCTTGATTTCGCCCATCAGTTTGTCGTAGTTCTCCTCGCGTACGGAGCCGCCGATGATTTCGCCAATCTGGGGGAAGAGCACATCGGTGCCCTGCACGGTCTGCTCCTGCTTCTGGCCATTGAGCTCTGGCAGTTCTTCATCGATCTTCATGTAGAAGGCTTTAATCTTCTTGGGATAGTGGGTCATGATGACCGGTTTCTTGAAGTGCTCCTCCACGAGGTAGCGCTCATGCTCAGAGGCCAGGTCATCGCCCCAGTTGCATGGGAACTCAAACTTGCGGCCGCCCTTGATGGCCTCTTGCAGGATGCGTATGCCTTCGGTGTAGTCGAGGCGCACGAAGTCGGTATTGATGACGCTCTGCAGACGCTCCAATAGCCCCTTGTCAATCATCTTGTTGAGGAACTCGAGGTCGTCCTTGCAATTGTCGAGAGCCCAGCGAACGCAGTATTTTATGAAGTCTTCCTCCAGGTCCATGAGGTCGTCAAGGTCGATGAAGGCAATCTCAGGTTCAATCATCCAGAACTCAGCCAGATGACGGGGCGTATTGCTGTTTTCTGCACGGAAGGTGGGGCCGAAGGTATAGATGGCGCCAAGGGCAGTGGCACCCAGCTCGCCCTCCAGCTGGCCGCTGACGGTGAGAGAGGTCTGCTTGCCGAAGAAGTCATCGCTATAGTCAATCTTGCCTTCGTCGTCCTTCTTGAGATTGTAGAGATTCTTGGTCGTTACCTGGAACATCTGACCGGCGCCTTCGCAGTCGCTGGCCGTGATGATGGGCGAATGGAAGTAGTAGTAGCCATGCTCATGGAAATAGGTGTGGATGGCCATAGCCATATTATGGCGTATGCGCATCACTGCGCCGAAGGTGTTGGTGCGCAGTCTCATGTGGGCATGCTGGCGCATATACTCAAAGCTCTGGCCCTTCTTCTGCATAGGATAGTCGCTGTCGCAAGTGCCGAAGAGGGTAATGCTGTCAGCCTGAATCTCTGCAGCCTGGCCTGAGCCGATGCTCTCCACCAGCTTGCCGGTGCAGCTGAGGCATGCACCGGTGGTTATCTGCTTGAGCAATTCCTCGTCGAATTTCTCAGCGTCAGCCACAATCTGGATATTCTTGATGGTTGAGCCGTCGTTGAGGGCAATGAAGTTGACCGACTTGCTGCCGCGCTTGGTGCGTACCCATCCCATTACTGTAACGTCAGAACCGTAGTCTGTACGCCGCAGGGCGTCTATAATCTTTGTGCGTTTCATAGCTGTTATCTTTTCTCTTTTAACTGTTTTCTACTCATACGCTCCCATGCGGAGGAAGTTGACTTCATTCTCCTCGAGGAAGCGCCACTGGCCGCGGCGCAGATTCTTCTTGGTCAGGCCTGCAAAGTAGACGCGGTCAAGCTTAACCACCTTGTAGCCGAGGTTTTCGAAGATTCGGCGTACTACGCGATTCTTGCCGCTATGTATCTCAATGCCAATTTGCTTGCGGTCGGTTTCGCTGGCATATTCCACGCGGTCTGCCTTTACCTCACCGTCCTCCAGGGTGATGCCTTCCAGTATCTTCTGCATGTCGGCAAAGCTGACCGACCTGTCGCAGAAGACATGATAGATTTTCTTCTTCATAAACTGGGGGTGCATCATCTTGGCAGCCATTTCGCCGTCGTTGGTGAGCAGTAGCACGCCGGTGGTGTTGCGGTCCAGTCGACCTACGGGGTATATGCGCTCGGGGCAGGCATCCTTCACGAGGTCCATTACAATCTTGCGTCCCTCGGGGTCATCGGCTGTGGTGACGTAGCCCTTGGGCTTGTTCATCAGGATATAAACCTTGTCTTCCAGGCTCACGGGGTTGCCCTTGAAGGTTACCTCATCTGTGCGCAGCACCTTGTGGCCGAGTTCGGTCACAACTTCTCCGTTCACTGTTACCAGCCCGGCAGCGATATGGGTGTCTGCCTCGCGGCGTGAGCATACGCCGGCGTTGGCAAGGAAGCGGTTGAGGCGGATGGGCTCGTTGGGGTCAATGTTCTCCTCCTTATAGCGCAGCACCTTCTGATTGTTGTACTTTGCGCTGGGGTCGTAGTCCTCAGTGCGCTTGCGGTAAGGGCGATAGGGCTTGTTGAACCCGCCCTTGAACCCGTTGCGCTGGTATCCTCGGGGCTGGAATCCGCCTTCTTGGCGCTCGGTGCCGTATGCGGGGCGGCTGCCATAGGGGCGATTGTAGCGCGGGCGCTGCTGAAAGCCCTGTCCGCCGTGGCGTGGCTGATAGCCTCCGCTGAAGCGCGGACGCGGCTGATAGCCTTCTGCAGAGGGCTCGCTGCCTTCCTGCTGGTTGTAGCGCGGGCGGTAGCCATAGCTGCGCTCCTTGTATTGGGGACGGTATGGACGCTCGGCGCGCTGGTATGATGAGCGATAGCCTCCGCGCTCGCCGTAGCTTCTGGTGAAGCGCGGGCGGTAGGGGCGGCGGCCTTCTGCTTCCGTAGCGGTATTCTCTTGATTGCTGTCAGATGAATTCTGTTGGTATTCGGTTAGCGGTTTTGTGCTTTCTGTCTCGTTGAAGTCTTTTTCTTGTTCCATTTTGATTGTTGTTTTTCTTACGCCTTCTCGGCGTTGTGTGTAATCTCTGTTTTCTTTTCTCTTTTAGTTGATATCTGTTTAGATGCCGGTGTAGTTGCCGGGTGTTATCTGCATCAGTTCTTGCTTGACGTCATCGCTCACCTCCAGGCTCTGTATGAAGTTGTGGATGCTCTGCTCGGTTATGGCTTCGTTGGTGCGGGTGAGTGCCTTCAGGGCTTCGTAGGGATGGGGGTATGCCTCGCGGCGTAGGATGGTCTGGATGGCTTCTGCCACCACGGCCCACTGCTCATTGAGGTCGGCGTCGATGCTCTCCTGGTGGAGGAGCAGCTTGCGCAGGCCCTTGAGGGTGCTGGCTATGGCAATCATCATGTGGCCGAGGGGCACGCCGATGTTGCGCAGCACGGTGGAGTCGGTAAGGTCGCGCTGCAGGCGGCTGATGGGCAGCTTGGTGCTAAGGTGCATCAGCACTGCGTTGGCGATGCCGAGGTTGCCCTCGGAGTTTTCAAAGTCGATGGGGTTGACCTTGTGGGGCATGGCGCTGGAGCCCACCTCGCCGGCCTTGATCTTCTGCTTGAAGTAGTTCATCGAGATATACTGCCAGAAGTCGCGGTCAAGGTCTATCATTATGGTGTTGATGCGCTTGAGTGCATCGAATATCTCGCCCAGTCCGTCGTAGTTGCTGATCTGGGTGGTGTATTGCTCGCGCTCCAGGCCGAGATGGTTGCTCACGAAGTCGTTGGCCACCTGTTGCCAGTTGTAGGCGGGGTAGGCTACGTGGTGGGCATTGAGGTTGCCGGTGGCGCCGCCGAACTTGGCCGGGTAGGGCATGGCCTTCAGCCTGCTGAGCTGGCGCTCCAGGCGATAGCTGAACACTCTGACTTCCTTGCCCAGGCGGGTGGGGCTGGCGGGCTGGCCGTGGGTCTTGGCCAGCATGGGTATGTCCTTCCACTCCTCGGCATAGGCATTGAGCTGGTCGATCAACTCCTGCATGGCGGGGAAGTAGGCCTCGCTGAGGCTGTCCTTGAGCATGAGGGGGAAGGAGGTGTTGTTGATATCCTGCGATGTGAGGCCGAAATGAACGAACTCCTTGTAGTGGTCGAGGTTGCCGATTTCGTCAAATTTCTGCTTGATGAAGTATTCCACGGCCTTAACGTCGTGGTTGGTAACCTTCTCTATATCCTTCACGGCCTGTGCGTCGGCTTCGTCAAGGTTCTGATAGATGGCCCTGAGGCGGGGGAAGAGGTCGTGGTTGAAATCTTTCAGTTGCGGCAAGGGAAGCTCGCAAAGCATGATAAAATACTCTATCTCAACCCTAACCCTATACTTGATTAAAGCATATTCTGAGAAATAGTTGGAAAGACTCTCCGTCTTGCCGTGGTAGCGTCCGTCAATAGGCGACACTGCCGTAAGTGCATTAAGCATCATGGTGATTTACTATTTGACAAATTACAAATTAAATTTGCAATTTTAGAAGTTAAGAAGTTAAGAAGTCAAGGCGATAGTCTTTCCACTTTCGAACTCTCGAACTTTCAATTATCAATTTTCAAATATCACAGTGGCTTCACGCCATTTTGAGGTGCAAAATTACGTTTTTCTTTTCATATCTCGGCGTTTCTGGCGCAGAGATTTCAGGCCGGCCCACTTTTATTTTGCCATAGCCTGCTCCAGGGCGGTGGCGAGCTGGTCGGGGCATGAGGTGCGCTTCATGCCGCAGGGAATGCCCTTAAGCTTGGCGGCAACGTCGGCGGCCTTCATTCCCTCTACCATCTTGGCAATGCCGAAGGTGTTGCCCGGACATCCGCCAATGAACTGTACGTTGTGAACGCGCTGCTCATCGTCAAGTTCAAACTCGATGGCCTGCGAGCAGGTGCCTTGGGTCTCAAAAGTGTGCTGCTTCATGATTAGGAAATTAGGAGTAAGGAGTAAAGGGAGTAAGGAGTAAGGGAATTTACAGATTCGGGCGGCTTGGAGGAGATGTCGTAGCATACGCGGTTGACGCCCTTTACCTTATTTATAATGTCGCTGCTCACCTGTGCCAGGAAGTCGTAGGGCAGGTGGGCCCAGTCGGCGGTCATGGCGTCGGTGGAGGTGACGGCGCGTAGGGCTACGGGGTGCTCATAAGTGCGCTCGTCGCCCATCACTCCCACGCTGCGCACATCGGAGAGCAGGATGGTGCCTGCCTGCCAGATCTGGTCGTAGAGCCTGACCTCCTTGCCCAGGATGTTGACCTTGTAGTTGCGCAGGGCGCGGATGTAGATGTCGTCGGCATCTTGCAGGATGCGTACCTTCTCGCGGGTGATGTCGCCCAGTATGCGCACGGCCAGTCCCGGGCCTGGGAACGGATGGCGGGTGATGAGATGCTCGGGCATGCCCAGCTGGCGGCCTACTCGGCGCACCTCGTCCTTGAACAGCCACTTGAGCGGTTCACACAGTTGGAGGTTCATCTCCTTGGGCAGGCCGCCCACGTTGTGGTGGCTCTTGATGACCTTGCCGGTGATGTTGAGGCTCTCAATGCGGTCGGGGTAGATGGTGCCCTGCGCCAGCCACTTGGCGTCGGTAATCTTGCGGGCCTCGGCATTGAACACCTCGATAAAGTCGCGGCCGATGATCTTGCGCTTCTGCTCGGGGTCGGTCACTCCGGCCAGGTCGCCGAGAAACTTGTCGCTTGCGTCCACGCCTACTACGTTGAGGCCGAGGCACTCATAGTCGTGCATCACGTCGCGAAATTCATTCTTGCGCAGCATTCCGTGGTCCACGAAGATGCAGGTCAGCCGGTCGCCGATGGCCCTGTTGAGCAGCACGGCGCACACCGACGAGTCCACTCCGCCGGACAGGCCGAGGATTACGCGGTCCTGACCCAGCTGGTCGCGCAGCTCCTGCACGGTGGACTCCACAAAGGAGGCGGAGCTCCAGTCCTGGCGGCTGCCGCAGATGTCCACCACGAAGTTTTTGAGCAGCTGAGTGCCCTGCACTGAGTGGAACACCTCCGGATGAAATTGCACGCCCCAAATAGGCTCGTTATCAGCCTGATAAGCGGCGTAGGTTACATCTTCGGTCGAAGCAATCGCGCGCCATCCCTGAGGCAGGGCGGTGATGGTGTCGCCGTGGCTCATCCATACCTGCGAGTTAGCCGTGAAGCCCTTGAAGAGCCCGTTGCCATGCTCTATGAAGGTGAGGTTGGCACGCCCGTACTCACGGCTGCCGGCGGGCTCCACGTTGCCGCCGTTGGTGTAGCTCATATACTGCGCACCGTAGCAGATGCCCAGTATTGGCAGGCGGCCGCGGATCTGGCTGAGGTCCACCTTGAAGGCCTCGGGGTCGTAGACGCTGTAGGGCGAGCCGCTGAGGATTACTCCAATCACGGAGGGGTCGCCGTGGGGAAACTTGTTGTAGGGAAGAATCTCGCAAAAAGTATCCATTTCACGTACACGCCTGCCGATGAGCTGCGTGGTCTGGCTGCCAAAGTCAAGGATAATAATCTTTTGTTGCATAGGGGAGTAGGGGAATACCAATTTTGACCGCAAAATTACTGATATTTTCGGAATTTTTCCGGTGCGGAAACAATTTTAATCCTTGGGTAAACATTTTTTATCATTATGAAAAAAGTTTTTGTTCGCTATGCCCTGATTTTTTGCAGTGCAGATGCAATTTTTGCCTTCTAGGAGATGATTTCCACATGCGCAGAAATGATCCTAATCCATGCTGATGTGATTTTCATTTGTACAGAGATGATTTTTGTTTGTGCAGAATTGATTTTAACCCGTGCAAATGAAATTTGAAGCGGAGAAGACTGGATAAAACCCCGAGGTGGTGAAATTTAAACGCGCCGAGCCGTCATTTTCTTAGCTAAGAAAAAACGTTTTCTTAACTAAGAAAAGACTTTTTCTTAACTAAGACAAGAACTTTTCTTAGCTAAGAAAATCTCATCTCTTCCGCTTTAGATTTTTTCTCCACGTGCAAAAATATGGTGAGCTTGGTTTTTCTTTCCGTGAGTTTGGTTTTTCTTTTCGTGTGCACGGTTTTTGTTTTCGTGAGCTCGGCTTTCGCTGGTGGAGGATGGTGCTATGCCGGCCATGGGAGGCTTTTTGCCGGTCTAGAGTGGCTTTTTGCCCTTCTGGGATGGTGTCTTTTGGGCTTTGCCACGGTCTTCGCTGGCGGTTGTTGGCGGTTATTTTTGGTTTTTATCATATTATTTGGCAAAAAAAGCGTCTATACCTTATTATATATAATATTATTTTCGTAACTTCGCACGGAAAATGACTTGTTCTGCGGAACAAGAGATGACTGAGGATAAATATTAATTACTAACACAAAACTAATATGAAGAAGTACAATTTTAATGCGGGCCCGTCTATTCTGCCCCGCGAAGTGATTGAGGCAACTGCTGCTGCCTGTTTGGATTTTAACGGTATCGGCCTTTCGCTGATGGAGATCAGCCACCGCTCGAAGGATTTCCAGCCTGTGATGGACGAGGCTGAGGCTATGATGAAGGAGCTTCTCGACATCCCCGAGGGCTACAAGGTGCTCTTCCTGGGTGGCGGTGCCAGCCTGGAGTTCTGCATGATTCCCTACAACTTCCTTGAGAAGAAGGCTGCCTATCTTAACACCGGCGTGTGGAGCAAGAAGGCTATTAAGGAGGCTAAGCTCTTTGGCGAAGTAGTGGAGGTGGCTTCCTCTGCCGACAAGAACTTCACCTACATCCCCAAGGGCTGGACAATCCCCACTGACTGCGACTATTTCCACATCACTACCAACAACACCATCTACGGCACCGAGATTCGCGAGGACTTCGACTCCCCGATTCCCATGATTGCCGACATGAGCTCCGATATCCTGAGCCGCCCCATCGACGTGAGCAAGTATGCCTGCATCTACGGCGGTGCGCAGAAGAATATCTCCATGGCCGGTGTTACCTTCGTGATTATCAAGGAGGATGCCCTGGGCAAGGTTAGCCGTCAGATTCCCACCATGCTCGACTATCGCACTCATATCGAGAAGGGCTCTATGTTTAACACCCCGCCCGTAGTGCCCGTTTACTCCGCACTGCAGACCATGAAGTGGGTTAAGGCTCAGGGTGGCGTGAAGGAGATGGAGCGCCGCGCACTGCAGAGGGCTAAGATCGTCTATGACGAGATTGACCGCAACAAGCTGTTCGTGGGCACCGTGGAGCCTGACGCCCGCTCGGTGATGAACCTCTGCTTCGTGATGAAGGACGAGTATAAGGAGCTGGAGGCTGACTTCATGGCCTTCGCTACCGAGAAGGGCATGGTTGGCGTCAAGGGTCACCGCTCAGTGGGCGGCTTCCGCGCCAGCTGCTACAACGCTATGTCCATCGAAGGCTGCGAGGCCCTCGTTGCATGCATGAAGGAGTTTGAGAAACTGCACTAGGCAGTTTCCAAACTCAGAGAATTCTCTTTTCTCTTTTAGTTTTTATCTAATTTTTTGAAGTATGAAAAAAGTTTTAGTTGCAACTGAGAAGCCTTTCGCTCCCGTAGCAGTGAAAGGAAT
>CADAZW010000086.1 GCA_902792555.1 uncultured Bacteroidales bacterium
GCGGGGTCCCACCTCTTCCCATCCCGAACAGAGAAGTTAAGCCCGCCCGCGCCGATGGTACTGCATTCGCGGGAGAGTAGGTATCCGCCATCTTGGACACGCTCCGCAGCTTCATGGCTGCGGAGCTCTTTGTTTTGGCACGGCCCTTTCATGAATCGGAAAACCCGGGGCTGGAGGTGGGCCCGCGCGGGAAAACCGCGCGGCACACTCAAGGGAGGACGGCGCTGCACGGGAAACCGCGCGGCACACTGAAAGATGGACGGGACCAAAATGCGCGGTGCTTTTGTAAATTATAATTTGTCAAATTGTGAAATGATATAGGCTTATCAACTAAAAATAACTACCATGGCACTACACAATGATCTGGGAAAGCTGGGAGAGCTTGTTGCTGCACGACATCTTATCATGCAGGGATATAGCATATTAAACCGGGACTACAGAGTTGGACATAAAGACATTGACATTGTGGCCTCTAAAGATGGCACCGTTGTCTTTGTAGAGGTGAAGACAAGGCAGTCGAATAATTTCGGAGAACCGGAAGAAGCTGTTACAGACGAAAAGATACGCAATCTGATATCTGCCGCCAACGCCTACGTGCAGAGGTACAATGTGATAGGACCTATCCGCTTTGACGTCATCTCATTGGTTGGCACAGAGGAACCGTTCGAAATTAAACATATTGAAGGGGCTTTTGATCCCCTGAGCTTATCTAATTACAAGAAATGGTAGAGGACACACTCTACCATATGCATACAAACAACGTACTAAAGGATTGTGAATTAAAAGACTACAGGTGACGTAGGCAAGTATACACCTTCTTATATGTATATTGCCTCCGGCTTAAGTGTGATGCCGAATTTCCGGCTGACATCATCTATAATCCTGGCAGCCAACGCTACAATCTCATCAGGTGTTGCACCACCGAGATTAACAAGCACCAGAGGCTGAAACTCATACACCCCTGCCCTACCGAGACTTCTACCCTTCCAGCCGGCATGCTCTATAAGCCACGCTGCCGGAACCTTAACCTCGCCAACTGCATTGAGAGTACCACCCGTTGAGGGAACGGGGAAATGCGGTATGTCGGGATATTGCAGACGCAAGGACTCATACTTATCAAGCGAAATGATGGGATTAAGGAAAAAGCTACCGGCATTTCCCAATATTGAAGGGTCAGGCAACTTACTTTGACGCATACTGATAACGGCATCACGTACAGCCTGTGCAGTGAGACCCTCCTGAGGCAATTCCATCAGGCCACGGTAATGAAGATTAGGAATGAAACGGATGGGCAAAGAGAATGTAACCCTTGTAACGGCATACCATCCACGCCACTGACCTTTGAAATGGCTATGGCGATAATCAAACCCGCAATCTTCTGCAGAGAAGCTGACAATGCTGCCGTCACGCAGATCAACGCAATCAACGCAAACAATATAATCCTTCACCTCGGTGCCATAAGCACCAATATTCTGCACGGCCGCAGCACCGACCTCAGAGGGAATAAGTGACATGTTTTCAAGCCCATAGTAGCCGTTGCTAATCGACCATTGGACAAAATCATCCCATATCTCGGCAGCACCTACCACCAAGACCGCATTATCGCCATCGTTACCTGCGACTTCAACGCCCCTTACTGCCGAGTGCAGCAGGTAGCCGTCGTAATCCTTAGTGAAAAGCAAGTCGCTACCACTGCCTATATGAAACATGGGTAAACCGGCAGTATCTGTCTCAGAGAGAAACTTCACAAGATCCTCCTCGCTCTCATACTCTACAAAGTAGCGGGCCTTCACATCCAGGCCAAAAGAATTGTGCTCCCTTAAAGAATAATTTTCCTTTATTGTCAGCATCTCAATAATTTTCAATTTTATATAGCTGCCAGGTATCTTCGCTGCGGCGGAAATATATGCGACTGGTAAATCCGGAACCCGGTGCCTCCAAAGACACCATCCTCTCAGAAGATGAATTGTCGAGATCCTGACCAAAATTAATGTTTGAGAAATCCTGTGACGGCAAAATGGGTATAAGATTCTCGCTCCAATTGGCAGCAGAAATCTTATGATTCTTCACGAAATGAGCATCAAACTCATCATCATCATTTGGATCAAGTCCGTCATAGCTTATGCTTTCCGCCAAATGCTCAGCCTGATAAGAGGGGTCTGCAGCAAACATGGAGTAAAAGTGCAGAAAGTCACTGTCAGGATCCTGGTCAATAGAGTGTTCATCAATAGAGGTGAGCATCCACTGGCCTTCAATCTTTTCAAAATTATAGTTACTGGCACGGTCTTTCTCCATTTCAAACCATTGGACGGTAACCTTCTCGACATCCTTGGACTTCTCCAACTCCATCTCCTTGAAAGAAGAGAAGAATACGGTATAGGCATCGCTGCTGAAATGCAACTTGGAAAAACGCCACTCCTTCTCATCAATATTCTGCTCCTCACCGTTGACGGTACGGAGGAGGGGAAACTGTATGCGCTTCTTCTGATATCTGCTGTTTTGGCAGAAGGTGGCAATGAAATCATAGAACACCCCGTCAATGGCCTTTGACACAGGCATCTCATTCATCAGCGAGTCCTCGCCGTCAGCCAAGAGAGTGGAGTCAAGGATGCTGTCGGACAGAGAATCACTTCCGTCAGTATTGTCTGATTTACCACCGCCACAGGCGGCAAGGACAAGCATCGCAAGGAATAGATACAGCAGATTTTTCATATCCTTAAATTACATGTTTTCAATTGCATTAAGCATTTTTATTGTAGCTTTAATGGCAGAGTCCGTTTGGTCAGCATCAAGACCGCGGGTGCGCAGCGACTTGCCTTTATACTCCCACGAGATAACCGTCTGCACCAAGGCATCGGTACGTCCGCCGGGAGGAATGGTGACGAAATAATTGGTCAGCACTGGAAACTCACGGTGCAACTTCTCGGCATAAATCTTATGCAGACCTTTTACAAAAGCGTCGTACTGACCGTCGCCGGTGGATGCCGCCTCGTATTCCACACCGTCAACCTCAATACGCAGCGATGCGTAACTACGCAGGGAACGGGCCGTTGACACCATGTAGCCAACAAGCTTGACCTTATTGCTGTAGGTATTGTGCTTTATAACATCATTCACAATGAACGGCAGATCATCGGGCGTGACAATCTCCTTGCGGTCGCCCAGCTCAGTAATACGCTCAGTCACCAACTTCGTCTGCTCTGGCGTCAGCTGCAAGCCCAAGGCATCAAGGTTCTTAATAATGTTAGCCTTACCGCTGTTTTTGCCGAGGGCATACTCACGCTTTCGTCCGAAACGCTCGGGCTTGAGATTGTTCTGATAGAGATTATGCTTATTGTCGCCATCGGCGTGGACGCCTGCCACCTGAGTAAAGACACTCTCCCCAACAATGGGGCGATTAGGCGAAATGGGAATGGCTGAATAACTCTCTACCAGACGGCTTATCTGGAATAATGCCGTCTCATCGATATTAGTATGCGCCTCAAACTGGTCATGGAGGATTGCCTGTACGCTGGCCAGCGGAGCATTGCCCGCTCTCTCGCCGAGTCCATTGACGGTGGCATGGATGCCCTGACAACCGCTCAACACTGCAGCCAGGACATTGCTTATGGCCAGGTCGTAGTCATTATGGGCATGAAAATCGAAATGAGCCTCTGGGTAACGCTTTACCATCCTACGGACGAACTCCAGCACCTGAAGCGGGTTGAGCACTCCGAGAGTATCTGGCAGCATAAAGCGGCGGATGGCAGTATCCTTGAGCGCATCCATCACTTGATAGACATACTCAGGAGAATCCTTCATGCCGTTGCTCCAATCCTCAAGATATACATTGACATTCACTCCCTTGCTGGCAGCATAGTCAATAGTAGCAATGATATCGGCGATATGCTCTTCGGGGGATTTGCGCAGCTGATACTTACAGTGGCGAAGCGAACCCTTGCACAGCAAGTTGATATTGCGGCAACCGCACTCTACAAGCCAGTCAACCGACTTGCCGCCGTCGAGGAATCCCAGCACCTCTACCCTATCCAGCATACCTGCGCCATTAGCCCAGCTGCAGATCATGCTGACAGCCTCCTTCTCACCTTCTGAAACGCGAGCCGAGGCGACCTCTACACGGTCAACCTTCACATCCTGCAGTAAGGAGCGGGCAATGGTCAGCTTCTCGTTGGGAAGGAAACTGACGCTCTCTGTCTGCTCGCCGTCGCGCAGCGTGGTATCAAGTATTTCGATGTAACGGTCCATCTATCTGTTTTCGTACTCTTCTATCTTGTCGCGATTCTCCAGCAGGAAGTCAATGTCATCCAAGGCGTTCATCAGGCAGTATTTCTTATAGCCGTTGATGTCGAAATGCTCGCTATGACCAGTCTCCATATTCGTAACCGTCTGATTGGGCACATCCACTTTGACCTTGGCCTGCGGATTGCCGGCAATAGTCAGAAAAAGCTCCTGTTGAAAGTCAGTGCTCACCACTACAGGCAACACAAAGCAGTTAAGCAGATTGTTGCGATGAATGTCAGCAAAGGAAGAAGATATCACCACCCTCACTCCATAACCGGCAATAGCCCATGCAGCGTGCTCGCGGCTGGAACCGCTGCCCCAGTTTTGGCCAGCCACGATAATCTCGTGAACGCCCTCATGGGGAGCCTCTGAAAACTCAGGCCTGTTCATCACGAAGTCAGCCACGGGTTTGCCCTCGCTATCGTAGCGAAGGTCATGCATGAAGGCATCGCCGAAGAACTTTGGGTCGCGAGTGGTAGAGGCCAGATAGCGCGCCGGTATAATGAGGTCGGTATTGCAATTATCGATTGCGACAGGAATACAGGTACTCAGTACTATGTTAAATTTAGCCTTTGCCATATCATTTGAGTTTACGAGGGTCAGTAATCACGCCTGTTACGGCACTGGCGGCCACGGTCAGCGGCGAAGCCAGCACGGTGCGTGCACCGGGGCCTTGGCGTCCAACGAAGTTGCGGTTGCTGGTGGATATTGCCAGCTTGCCTGCCGGCACCTTGTCAGGATTCATAGCAAGGCATGCTGAGCATGACGGCAAGCGGAGCTCAAAGCCTGCGGCCTCCAGCACCTTGTCGATGCCCTCATCGATAATCTGCTGCCTTACAAGCCACGAGCCTGGCACCAGCCATGCCACCACGTTGTCAGCCTTCCTGCGCCCTTTCACCACACTGGCAAAAGCGCGGAAGTCCTCGATGCGGCCATTGGTGCAGGCTCCGAGGAAGCAGTAGTCCACGGGCTTGCCCTCAAGCTTCTCACCGGGCTTAAACTGCATATAGTCCAGTTGCGCGAGGAAACCATTGCGCTCGGCCTCAGCAATATCCTCCAACGCGGGGATAGCCTTATCAACGGCGATACCGGCGCCGGGGTTGGTGCCATAGGTGATGCGCGGTTTGATATCCTCGGCGCGGAAGGTCACCTCCTTGTCAAAGACGGCATCATCGTCGCTTCTCAGCTTGCGCCACTCTTCCACGGCCTTGTCCCAAGCCTCACCTTTGGGGGCATACTCGCGGTCCTTAAGGTAGGCGAAAGTTGTATCGTCGGGGGCTATAATGCCGGCGCGGCTACCCATCTCAATCGACAGATTGGATAGCGTGAGCCTACCCTCCATGCTGAGGTTGCGGATAGTGCTACCAGCGTACTCCACCACATAGCCGGTGGCGCCACTGGTGGTGAGCTGTGCCATGATATAAAGGGCTATATCCTTGGCCGTAACGCTCTGTTGCAGCTCGCCCTCAATATTGATGCGCATCGACTTAGGCTTCTGCTGAAGTATGCACTGGCTGGCCAGCACCTCAGCCACCTCGCTGGTGCCGATGCCCATGGCCAGCGCACCCACAGCACCATGGGTGCTGGTATGGCTGTCGCCGCACACTATCGTCATGCCTGGCAGCGATAGGGCCTTCTCGGGCCCCACCACATGGATAATACCGTTATCCTTGGTGCCCATGTCGAAGTGACGTATGCCAAACTCCTCACAGTTACGCTTAAGTGTCTCCACCTGCTTACGTCCCACGGGGTCGTGGATTACTTCCTGCTGGTCGGAGGGCGTATTATGGTCAGGCATAGCTATCACCTTCTCAGGGCGAAATACCTTGATGCCCTTATCCCTTAGAGTGTCAAAAGCTTGCGGACTCGTCACCTCGTGAGCGTAGAGGCGGTCAATATATAGTTGCGTGGGACCATCCTTCACGTTCTGCACCACGTGAGAATCCCATATCTTTTCAAAAAGAGAACGGCCCATTACTTAAACTTATTTATACAGTCAATATATGCTTCCACTGAGGCAGTCACGATGTCGGTATTGGCGCCGAATCCGTAATAGACGTGGCCTGCATACTCCACCTGCATGTGCACCTTACCCATATCATCACTGCCCTTGGAGATAGCCTGTATGGTAAACTCGCGCAAAGTCATCTCGCGCTTGATGATAGTCTTGAGGGCCTTGATAGCCGCATCCACAGGACCATTGCCGGAGGCCGCAGCCTCAAAGTGCTCATTGGCAATACACAGACCTATGCTGGCCACGGAGCGTACACCCATGCCGGTGGTCACCTGCAGATAGTCGAGCTTCACATTATGGGTCTCGGCACGGTCGCCGCCTGCCAGTACGAGGATATCGTCGTCGGTAACCTCCTTCTTACGGTCGGCCAGGCGGAGGAACTCCTCGTAAACCTTATCCAGCTTCGGACCGTCAATCTCTATGCCGTTCACATGCAAGCGGTGCTTCAGGGCTGCCCTACCGCTTCGGGCGGTCAGCACGATAGCATTATCATCGATGCCCACCATCTTGGGATCCATAATCTCGTAGGTACTGGCATTCTTCAGAACGCCGTCCTGATGGATGCCGCTGGAGTGGGCAAACGCGTTGCGTCCCACCACGGCCTTGTTGGGCTGCACAGGCATGTTCATCAGGCTGCTCACCATTCGTGAGGCGGGATATATCTTGGTAGTGTTGATATTAGTCTCGATGCCCAGGTCGGGATGAGTCTTGAAGATCATTGCCACCTCTTCCAGCGACGTATTGCCGGCCCTCTCGCCGATGCCGTTAATGGTCACCTCCACCTGGCGCGCGCCGCCCAGCACACCGGCCACCGTGTTGGCCGTGGCCATGCCCAGGTCGTTGTGGCAATGGGTGGACAGTATGCTCTTGCCGGCAGCAAAGGCATCCACATGTTCGTATAGGTACTTAATCTTCTCGTTATACTCATTGGGCAGCCGGAATCCCGTAGTGTCGGGAATGTTGCAAACCGTGGCACCTGCCTTGGTAACGGCGTCAATCACTCGCGCCAGATATTCATTGTCGGTACGGCCGGCATCCTCAGCGTAAAACTCCACGTCCTCCACATATTTCTTGGCGTACTTCACCGCAGCCACTGCGCGCTCGATTATCTCCTCGCGGTTGGAGTTGAATTTATATTTGATATGGCTGTCGCTCGTGCCTATGCCAGTATGGATGCGCTTACGCTTGGCATACTGCAGGGCCTCGGCGGCAACGTCAATGTCCTTCTCCACG
>CADAZW010000087.1 GCA_902792555.1 uncultured Bacteroidales bacterium
CTTCAGCGAGATGGGCATCAGCTCAATGTTCATACCCGAGATGGTTGCCGCCAAGGAGATAGTCACTTCCGTAGAGCGCAGCTGGGCCCGCATGTGGTGGGAACCTGACGGAGGAGACGGCAATCTGGCTCTGATAGGTGTGAAGGTGCGGCAGGACTGCAAGATACTCAATGTACCGCTCAAGAACCTCAACCAGAAGGAGGCAGCATACCACATTGTGGCCATCAAGCGCGGCTCAGAGACACTCATTCCCCACGGCGATGACACCGTCAAGCCCTACGACCTCGTCTATTTCATGACAGACAAGCGCAACCAAGACTTCATCCGCAACATCTGCGGCAAGGAGAACTACACCAAGGTGGAGGACGTAATCATCATGGGCGGAGGCACCACAGGAGTATTCACCGCCAAGTTACTGCCAAGCCACATGAACGTTAAGATAATCGAGCAGGACATCAACCGCTGCTATGAGCTCAACAAGCAGTTGCCCGCCAGCAATGTGATGGTCATACATGGTGATGGACGCGACCTCTCAATGATGCACGAGGAGAACGTGGACGATGCCGATGCCTTCATAGCCCTCACCCCCAACTCCGAGATCAACATCATCAGCTGTCTCACCGCCAAGAAGATGGGCGTAAACAAGACAGTGGCCATGCTCGACAATGTCAACTTCATCCCCATGGCAGAGAGCCTGGACATCGGCACACTCATCAACAAGCAGTCTATCTCCGCCTCCAACATCTATCGCATGATACTCAAGGCCGACGTGAGCAACGTCAAGAGCCTCATGGTGGCAAATGCCGACGTAGCCGAGTTTACTGCTGCGCCCGACTCCAAGATTACCAAGAAGCTCATCAAGGACCTCAAACTGCCTGCCACGGCCACTCTGGGAGGACTCATCCGCAACGGCAAAGGCCAGCTCATCAACGGTCTCACACAGGTCAACGAGGGCGACAAGGTGGTAGCCATCTGCATCGACAACGGCATGAAGGCACTGGCTGCATTCTTCGACTAATATTCTATAGTCCCTATAGTCACTATAGTTCCTATAACCAATCAATCCCCCTAGAAACACAATGCCCAAGAAGAAGCTTATAAATCCGCAGACGCTGTGCAAGGTGCTCGGTCAGCTGGTGCTGATAGAGGCTTTCATGATGCTGGTGTCGCTAATAGTCGGCATCATATATAAGGAGCAGAACCAGGCGCCCTTCATCGTGGCCCTGGTCGTCACTGCCACTGTGGGCATAGTGCTGCGTCTGCTCGGCCTGCGCTCCGGTGATGCCATTAACAGGCGCGAGTCCTACCTCGTGGTCAGCCTCACCTGGGTGGTATTCTCCCTTCTGGGCACCATTCCCTTCCTCATCAACGGCCAGAGCCTCACCTTCGGAGCCGCAATGTTTGAGGCCATGTCAGGCTTTACCGCCACAGGCTTTACCGCCATGCCCGATGTTGACTCCCTGCCCCACAGCATACTCTTCTGGCGAAGCTTCATGCACTGGATAGGCGGTCTGGGTATCGTCTTCTTCACCATGACCATATTGCCAGTGTCAGGCAGTGGAGAGATACGCCTCTTTGCCGCCGAGTCCACCGGTCTGGGTCAGGAGAAGCTCCACACTAAGATCAAGACCACCGCAGCATGGATATGGTCCATATATATCGTCCTCACCCTCTCATGCGCTGCAGCCCTCTACCTTGGAGGAATGGGCCTCTTCGACAGCATCAACCATGGCATGTCGGCCATCGCCACCGGAGGATTCTCCACCCACAACAACGGCATACTCTACTACAACTCCATCCTCCTGCAGTACATCATGATGGCCTTCATGCTCTTAGGCAGTATCAACTTCTACCTCCTCTACACTGCAGGCACCAAGCGCAAGCTCTCCCCCATCAAGAATAGCGACGAGCTCAAGTTCTACCTCATCACCATTCTCATCATCTCCGCCATCTGTGCACTGAGCCTCTTCGCCCACAATGGCTATTCACTGGAGCGCTCCATCCGAACCGCCATGTTCAACTGCATCTCCATAGCCAGCACCAGCGGATTCCTCACCGACGACTATCAGCAGTGGTTCCGTCCCACCTGCATGCTGTTGATGTTCCTGATGTTCGTGGGAGGCAGCAGCGGCTCCACCTCCGGAGGCTTCAAGAATATCCGTATGCTCATCATCATCAAGACCACCCGCATACAGTTCAAACGCATACTCCATCCCAATGCTGTCATCCCGGTGAAGATGAACAAGGCGCCCATCAACTCCGCTGCCGAGCACAATGTAATGTCGCTGCTCTTCTGGTTCCTCTTCCTCATCGTCATAGGGGCAGGGGCACTGATGCTCACCGGAGTGTCGGGCTACGACAGCTGTGCCCTCTCCCTCTCCTGTATCAGCAATATAGGCACAAGCTTCGGCCATAACTACGGTCCCTCCCAAGGCGTTGCACAGTTGCCCGATGCAGCAAAATGGATATGCAGCTTCCTCATGCTAGCCGGCCGTCTGGAGATATTCGCCATCCTACTGCCCTTCACTCGCTCCTTCTGGCGAAGGCAGTAATTATTTTTTTTAGGTTTAGCTATGTCAGGCAATAGGAAATGTCTGCCTGGCTTCCCGATTGCTACCATGATAACTCGCCAACATGAATCTGCCGTACAGACGGATAGATTATCTTAGGCTTGGTGAAAAAAAGTTATAATTTCCGTGCAGTCTTTTTGGCAAAGTGGCATCTATATTCATAGAGACGATGTATTTCAAATGGACATAGAGCAACTTGTGGCGCAAGGCAAACAGGGCGATGAGGCAGCACTCGAGGGTCTGTATAATGCTTATCACCTGCGAATGACAGCGATATGCCTGCGCATTGTGGGTGACCGCCGTGTGGCAGAGGAACTGGCTCACGATGCTTTCTTGCTGGCCTTTGCCAAGATGAGCCAACTGCACGACCCACGACGTTTTGAACCGTGGCTTACAAGCATCACTACCAACGTGGCCCTACGTTACAAAAAGCGACACCATGAGCCGCAAATGCTTTCGCTCGATGCCGTGGCAGATATGGAGCTTGCACAGGACGACATACAGGCTGAGGAGAAACCGCTGCCAACTATGGCTGAGCTGATAGCGGCTGTCAATGCCTTGCCCAACGGCTATGGTCAGGTGTTTCGTCTGGCAGTTATTGAGAACTTGTCGCACAAGGAGATTGCAGAAATTATGGGTATCGCTGCCCATTCTTCATCGTCACAACTGACAAGGGCAAAGAAGATGCTACAAAAGTCCCTGGCCCAATACTGGCTGTTGTGGCTGTTGCCATTGCTGCTGCCCATAGCATACTTTATGCTCAGGACAGATCATCAGGCAGAAGTGCCCCGTCATGTCGCCACCAGTCAGGAGGAGCCTAAGAAAACTCCGACAGTAAGTCCGCCACCCATTGAGATACAGCCAGGGGCAATGCGCAGGATGGCTGTCGCCATGCCAATCGCAAAACCAAAGACAGACAGCATCATGGTGGCAGACACCATTCAGCGGACTATAGAGCAGAATGATACAATCCAAGCGACACATGAAGACAAGCCATTGCCCGACATGCGCCGCAAAGACACGCATATTGCTGACCTGTTACCAGACCACTCAACAAAGGTTAATGGCAAACAGCCTAAGTGGTCGATAAGTCTGGCATATACAGGCGACATGGGTGACAGACAAAACACGCGCCCCTTTGGATTCACGGGAACGCCAATATCAATTATCTCTGGAGAACAGCCGTCGCCCGTCACTTTCAGCACATGGAGCGACTATGCCGCATTTCTGGCAAAGAACCCCAATGATGGCAATCAAAAGCAAAGCATCATCATGAGCATAGCGCAGAACAATGCTGAAGATGCCAGTACGGACCAAATTGTGCGAAGGAGTCATCACTTCATGCCTGTCACTTGGTCACTGGCTCTGAAATACAGACTAACTAATCGCTGGGGACTGGAAACGGGGCTGAGCTACAGTCGCCTGAAATCTGAGTTCGAAATGGGCACAAACAGCAATGCCATCATCGAACAGCAGGCCATCCACTACCTCGGCATACCCCTGAAGGGCACGTATAACATATTGAATGCTAAACAATGGAGTCTCTACGGCAGCATTGGTTTTACAGCCGAAATACCTGTATATGCCCCATTCAGCACCGGCTACATCCTCAATGGTAGGAAAGAGGTCACCGACAAGACAACGCTACATGCCCCGTGGCAGTGGTCGGTCGGTACAGGGCTGGGGTTGCAATACAACCTCACTCCGAGACTCGGCTTCTTTGCTGAGCCAAGTCTACAATACTTCATCCCGACAGGCAGCAGCATAGAGACCTATCGTACAAAGCACCCATTCACTATCTCACTGCCAGTGGGAATACGCATTACCTGGTGATTTTCTTGTTAAACATATGCAGTCTTTTCTTGTCTTGCAGTATCTATCCTTATAGAGAAACAAAACAAGAAAAGATATGCAACAACGACATCAAAACCGCAGACAGTACTTCAGCGAACAGGCAAACACAGCCCGAGAATTCTATATAACCTATATGCAGTCAATCACCACGCTAACAAACGAAACCCGAGTGTTGGAAATTGGTTGTGGCGAGGGTGGCAACCTGCTCCCATTTGCCGAGTCAGGGTGTAGCGTGACAGGCATCGACATCTGCCAAAGCCGCATCAGCGAGGCACGGACATTCTTTGCAGAACATAACCAGCAGGGAACCTTTGTTTGCCAAGACTTTATCCTTACCCAAGAGGCTAAGACGGAGGGCGAACGCTTCGACATCATTCTTATTCATGATGTCATAGAGCATATCCTTCCGCCTTGCAAAAAAGAATTCCTTGCTCGCATCAAGGCGTTCCTCAAGAAAAACGGCCTGGTATTCATTGGCTTTCCTGCGTGGCAAAATCCCTTTGGAGGTCATCAGCAAATCAGCGTTGGCTTTGCTTCTAGACTCCCCTTCATCCATCTGCTGCCCAGCCCAGTCTATAAATTCCTATTGAGGCTAAGCGGTAGCACTCCAGACAGCATAGCTGAACTGATGAGTATCCGTGATGCCCGCGTGTCAATAGAGCAATTCGAGCACATGGTCGATGATACGGGCTATACCATCCTTCGGCGCACGCTATGGCTCATCAATCCCCACTATAAGCAGAAATTTCATCTCACCCCGCGCCGCCTATGGCCCTTCTTTGCAAAGATTTCATATTTGCGCAATTTCTATACAACATCAGCATGGTATTTAGTCCGGCAAACCATCACGAACAATTCGTATAATTCGTAATTTTCTTGAACACAAATTACCGTTAATGCCGAAGGCATCGCAAACTGCTCATCGGCTGTCGGCGAAGTCGGTGCCGATATCAAAGAGCAGTAAGAGCGAAGCGGCAATTAGCCGTTAATTATTCTCTAATTATTGACAAACACTCTTGTTCGTTAAATTCGTATAATTCGTAGTTATAATCGTCCACCTCAAGACTCGGCAATTAACCTCAAATCTCAAACAATCTCATTTTTTTCACCGATTTCCTTCGCCATTCGGAAAAATATTGCTAATTTTGCGCCCGATTTTAGTCCGCCAAGGCTCAATCAAGCGGTTTCACGAAGAGACTCGCCTCCGGTGGAAGCGTCATAAAAACACTATAAGACAGACATGTACGCTATTGTTCAGATTCAAGGCCAGCAGTTCAAGGTTGAGGCAGACAAGACTATCTTCGTTCACCACCTTGCAGGTGCAGAGGCCGGACAGGAAGTAGAGTTTGAGGACGTGCTTCTTGTTGACAACGAAGGTGCAATCACCGTAGGCACCCCCACCGTGGAGGGAGCTAAGGTCGTTGCCGAGGTAAAGACTCCGCTCGTAAAGGGCGACAAGGTGATCGTCTTCCACAAGAAGCGCCGCAAGGACTTCAAGAAGAAGAACGGCCATCGTCAGCAGTTCACAGAAATCACAGTAAAACAAATCGTAGCTTAATCCAATTTAGGCAGATTCAAAATCCCGAAACATTATGGCACATAAAAAAGGTGTAGGTAGTTCGAAGAACGGACGCGAATCAGCGTCGAAACGATTAGGTGTAAAGGTTTGTGGTGGTCAGGCTTGTGTAGCCGGCAACATCATCGTACGCCAGAGGGGCACTGTTCACTATCCCGGCAAGAATGTCGGCATGGGCAGCGACCACACCCTCTATGCACTCGTTGACGGTACAGTCAAGTTTACCCACGACCGCCGTGACCGCAGTGTGGTAGCCGTAGAGCCCGCAGAGGCATAGCACCTAGCTGCTTAGCAAGACTAAAAAGGTATAGTCTCCGACAACATCGGGGGCTATATTTTTTTGCACTCAGACAAGTCGGACTAGAGTGCTGACAAAAAACAAAAAAAAATATATATAATCATAAAAAATGTGTAAAGACTAATGGCTATTTACGAAAAAACACTATCTTTGCACCGCAGAATTCAGCCTGACGGCACATCCGTATCAGCAGGCAATCTAGATAAGAAAACCATTAACAACCCAATCAAACACACAATCTAAAATGAAAAAGTTCTTTATGCTGATGGCAGCCATGATGCTGACCTTCAACGTTGCCATGATGGCCGACGACAACCGAGTGATCACCTACGACCAGCTGCCCCAGACAGCCAAGACTCTGCTCAGCCAGCACTTCGCCAAGAAGGTGCCCCTCGTAGTAACCATGGACTGGGACGAGTACGAGATTCTCTATCAGTCGGGAGAGAAAGTTGAGTTCAACAAGAGAGGCGAGTGGAAGAGCATCGACTGCAGGGTTTCAGCTGTGCCTTCGGTACTCATTCCCGAGCAGATCAAGAGCCACATCAAGGCCACCTTCCCCGGCACCACCATCATCAAGCTTGAGCGTGACCGCCGCGGCTATGGCGTGAAACTTAACAACGGTCTGGAGGTGGAGTACAACACCAGGTTCCAGGTTGTTGAAATCGACGACTAGGATGGCAAAGACCTGCTTCCTGACCGCGATGGCATTAGTCAGTGCCGCCATCATGTTTGCCTCATGCGAAGATAAGCCCATTACCGCAGACCAGTTGCCGGCAGAAGCCAAGGCGTACATCCAGCAGCAGTATCCCAACCAGAAGATTATGCTCGCTGAGGAAGACTACGGCATGTTCACCAGCAGCTACGAGGTAAAGCTGGACAACGGCATAGAGCTGACCTTCGACTCCGACGGCAAACTGATAGACTTCGACGACTAGGATTCCCGCCCCACCCTTCACAGGCAAGGCACACAGCAAACAATATAGTCTCCGACAACATCGGGGGCTATATTTTTTTGCCCTCAGACAAGTCAGACAAGTCAGACAAGTCGGACTAGTCGGACTAGATTTACT
>CADAZW010000088.1 GCA_902792555.1 uncultured Bacteroidales bacterium
CTGAGTCTTGGCATAGCCCTTGAGTTCCCTGACAGGCTTGTCGAGGCCTCCCTCAGGAGCATGACAATATATCTGCACAACCTCCTTGCCCGGACGCTTGCCACTGTTGGTAACAGTGAGGCTTACCTCCAGCTTGTCGCCCTTGTCCTTGACCTTGAGGTCCTTATAGTCAAACGTGGTGTAGCTCAGCCCGTAGCCGAAGGGATATGCCACCTTGACGTCCTTGGTCAGATAGTGGCGATAACCGACATAGATGCCCTCCTCGTAATTAGTATAATCAACATTGGGCACCAAATACTGCGGCGTAGCTCCCACGTAACGATAGAAGGAGTAGTTTTCATACTTATCCGCCTTGATTCTAGGGAAATTGGCAAAGGATGGCTCGTCCTCATACCTCATAGGCATGCTGACGGGCAGTCGGCCGGAGGGACACTGGCTGCCCACCAGCACATCGCCAACACTGTGGCCACCTTCCTCGCCAGGCTGCCAACAGATCAGGATGGCATCAGCTAAGTCGCGCCATGAGGCTACGTCAACAATGCCGCCCACATTGAGCACCACCACCAGAGGCTTGCCCTCGCGGTGAAAAGCGTCAGCCACGGCGCGCAGCAGCGCCATCTCGCCGTCGGTGAGCAAATAGGAATGGTAGTAGTCACGGTCCATACCCTCGCCAAACACGCGACCGAAGGTGATGACGGCAGCCTTATCAGCCTTGGCGGCCTTGGCAATCAGGTCGCGGGGCACAGCCTCCATGGCCCGTTCCCTCTCGCAGCACCAAGGCACATCCTTATTGATGTCCTCGCAGCGTTTGCGCTCGCCTTTCATATAATCAGTATAGAACTCGTGAAGTCCCTTGTCAAGGATGAAGCCTGCATCAGTGAGGCCCTCGGGCATGCACACGCTGCGGTAAGGATTATGGATAAAACCGGAGCCCGTGCCGCCATGTATGAAGTCGTAGCTGGTGGTTCCTAGCAGAGCCAGGGCGCTACCCTGTTTCAGGGGCAGAATGCCGCCATCATTCTTGAGAAGCACGAAGCCCTCAGGAGCCACCTCTCTGACCACAGCAGCATTGGCATCAAGGGGAGGATTGTCGCTAAATGTACCACCCTCGTATCTGATTGCCTTAGTGGCCACTGTCAGCATACGCCTCACGCAGGCATCCACGTCGTCAATGCTCAACGTGCCATCCTTAACCCTGTCAATTATGTCATTATAGCGCCCCTTGCTGCCATGCTGGATATTGTCATTGCCGGCCCTGACCATCTTCGAGCCGCTGTAGCCACCACCCCAGTCGCTGACTATGGCGCCGTTGTAGCCCCACTCCTCGCGGAGAATAGTAGTAAGCAGGTCGCGATTCTCTGAAGTGGTTACGCCGTTAAGGAAATTGTAAGACGACATGATAAACCACGGCTCACTGTTGCGCACCATATATTCAAAGTTACGTAGGTATATCTCGCGCAGGGCCCGCTTGCTAACGCGACTGTCATTGCTCAGGCGGTTGAGCTCCTGATTATTGGCAGCGAAATGCTTGGGGCATGCCCCCACCCCTGCCTTCTGTATGCCACGCACCAGCGCGGCAGCCGTAAGACCAGAGAGCAGGGGGTCTTCGGAGAAATACTCAAAATTGCGGCCACAGAGCGGATTGCGCTGAATATTCATGCCAGGGCCCAGCACCACATCCACTCCGCGAGCCTTGGCCTCGTTGCCATAGGCCTCGCCCATACGCTCCAGCATATCGCTGTTCCATGAGGCAGCGTTCAGCAATCCGTTGGGGAAACGGGTACACTGCTTATTGTCTATCCTGAGGCCGCTAGGACCGTCGGCATACACAATGGGGGGAATGCCCAGGCGATCGATAGGATTGGTAGCTCCAGCGCTGCCGGCCACGTAGTCGTAGCTGCGCCCACGCCCGTCGAAAGCTCCTGAGCCCTTGCCGACAATGATGGCCACCTTCTCCTCCAAGGTCATAGCCTTAATTACCTTGTTGATATTGTCTGACGTGAGTCTCAACTCCTGTGCCTCAGTAGCTAAGAAACCTACCGACACAACTGACAGAAACAGAAAAATCTTTTTCATTTTCAACCTTTTATTTACTTAATCTTTTAATCGTGCAGCATGTGCATATATTCCTATAAAGATATAGCAGATCATCGGCACCACAAATGCCAGGCCTATGCTGCTGGCGTCGGCTATGCAGCCCATAAGGGGCGGTGCCACCGCTCCACCCACTATGGTCATAATCAGATACGACGAGGCCTGCTTGGTATTGCCCTCCGCACCGCGCAGGGCCAGCGAGAATATTGTAGGAAACATTATGCTCTCGCATAGATACACCAAGAAGAATGCGCCTATCGACATCCTGCCGCCCAAACAAACTATCACCAGGCTGCCCACCGTGGCTCCCACGGCATAAAGCAGCAGCAGCCTGTCGGCCCTTACATAGCCCATCAGCCAACTGCCCACCAGTCGGCCAATGAAAAACAATCCCATACCGCCAAAGCTGAGCCACAGGCTCGCCTCGGCTCGAGACATAGCGACATTCTCACCCATGTATGCAACGAAATTGCTGTTGACACCCGTCTGCGCAGCTACGTATAGGAAAAGCGCAATTACACCTAGCACAAAGATACGGGAGCGAAATAGAAAACCCTCCCCAACCCTCCCTTCAATGGAGGGAGTCCTGGCTTTCTCTTTTCTCTTTTCTCTGTTATCTGCCTCCGAGGGGGAGTTAGAGGGGTCTCGGGGCTCCGGCAGTCTGCTGAACCTGAAACCCAGTGCCGCCAGCAGTACAAAAACTCCAACTATTACATATGGCGTAGCCACGCTGGCAATGCTGGGCACTTGACCCTCGGCCTCATCGCCGAAGAAAAATAAGCCGCCCACCAGCGGACCGCATATCCAGCCCAAGCCGTTGAGCGACTGCGCCAGATTAATGCGCTGCTCTGCCGATGCCTTGGGGCCCAGCACGGTAACATAGGGATTAGCAGAAGTCTCCAGGCATGTCAGGCCACAGCCAATGATAAACAGCAGGGCAATGAATGCAGGATACAGCAGGGCAGGATTGTCAGCCTTGGCGCCAAGCACACAGATAGGCAGGAAGAGCAACGCCCCCACGCCATAAAGCACAAGGCCCGTCAGTACGCCACCCCTGTAGCCCCAACGCTGGATTATCTTGCCGGCAGGAATAGCCATGAGGAAATAGGCGGCATACGTGGCCACCTGCACCCATGCTGCATTGGTGTGGTTGAGGCCCAGCAGATTCTTGAGATGCGGATTGAGCACCTCAAGTATGGCGTGGGCAAATCCCCACATAAAGAACAGGCTAGTTACAAGCAGGAAAGGCACCAGATAGGAGCGGCCGTCCCTTGTGGTTGTCAGTTTCATCGCTCTGCGCGCATAGGGTTGGTAAGAAAATCTTGATAAGCCAAGCGTATGCCGTCCTCCAGCTCAGTCTTGTAGGTCCAGCCCAGGGCAGTGGCCTTGCTTACGTCGAGCAGCTTGCGCGGAGTGCCGTTGGGGCGAGTGGTGTCCCACTCGATGGCGCCCTCATAGCCTATCACCTTGGCCACCAGCTCAGTGAGCGCCTTGATGGTCAGTTCCTTGCCCGTGCCGGCGTTGACAGTTTCATTACCGCTATAATTGTTCATCAGGAATACGCAGAGGTTGGCCAGATCGTCCACATAGAGAAATTCCCTGAGCGGAGAGCCGTCGCCCCAGCATGTGACGGTGGTCTTCCCTGCCTCCTTGGCCTCATGGAAGCGGCGAATGAGGGCAGGCAGCACATGGCTGTGCTCGGGGTGGTAGTTGTCGTTGGGGCCATAGAGGTTGGTGGGCATAACACTGATATAGTCGGTGCCATACTGCCTATTGAGGAACTCGCAGTATTTCAGACCGCTTATCTTGGCCAGCGCATAAGCCTCGTTGGTTTTCTCCAGCGCCCCGGTAAGCAGGCAAGACTCTGGCATGGGCTGCGGCGCCATCCTGGGATAGATGCACGACGAGCCGAGAAACTCCAGTTTCTTGCAGCCGTTCTTCCATGCGGCGTGGATGACGTTCATCTCCAGCACCATATTGTCGTACATGAAGTCGGCCAGCGCATTCTGGTTGGCTACTATGCCGCCCACCTTGGCTGCCGCCAGAAAGACATACTCCGGTTTCTCGGCCTCAAAGAAGGCCTCCACCTCCTGCTGGCGCGTGAGATCCAGCTCCTTATGCGTGCGCGTGACAATATTATTATATCCTTGGCGCTTCAGTTCGCGCACAATGGCCGAGCCCACCATTCCACGGTGACCGGCAACATAAATCTTTGAATTCTTTTCCATGAGTCCTCTTTTTGTTATCGCGCTTCGCGCTCAATCAAGAGTCAAGAGTCTTAATCAATCGGGACCTCGCAATTCCTAATTCCTAATTTCTAATTCCTAATTTCAAATTTACTTATCTCACTATTCCTTTCTCGAGATACTCCGCCAGGTTGGTTCTTACCTTCATGGCGGCGCCTTCGCCGGCCACCTTGGCCATATCGTGCTTTACCATCAACTCCACGAGCTGCTCAAAGCTCGTCTTGTTGGGATTCCATTTCAGCTTGGCCTTAGCCTTGGTGGGATCGCCCCACAGGTTGACGACGTCAGTGGGACGGTAGAAATCCTCGCTTACAGCCACCAGCGTCTTACCAATCAGATTCTTGGGGCCTGCCACGCAGACACCCTTCTCCTCCAGTCCCTCGCCGCTGAACTCCAGCGTGATACCGGCACACTTGAAAGCCTCATAGCAGAACTCCCTCACGCTGTGCTGCACGCCAGTGGCTATTACGAAGTCGTCGGGCTTGTCCTGCTGCAAGATGAGCCACATACACTCCACGTAGTCCTTGGCGTAGCCCCAGTCTCTGAGGCTTGACAGGTTGCCAAGAAAGAGACAGTCCTGGTGCCCCTGGGCAATGCGTGCTGCTGCCAGGGTAATCTTGCGAGTCACGAAGGTCTCGCCACGACGCTCGCTCTCATGATTGAAGAGGATGCCCGAACAGCAGAACATATTGTATGCCTCGCGATACTCCTTTACTATCCAGAATCCGTAAAGCTTAGCCACGGCATAGGGGCTGTAGGGATGAAACGGTGTATTCTCGTTCTGCGGCACCTGCTCCACCTTGCCATAGAGCTCCGAGGTGCTGGCCTGATAGATGCGGCACGTCTGCTCCAGATGGCAGGCCCTGACACCCTCCAGCACTCTCAATACGCCCACGGCATCTACATCGGCCGTAAACTCGGGCGAGTCGAAGCTCACCTGCACATGGCTCTGTGCCGCAAGATTGTATATCTCATCGGGGCGCACCCTGTCGATCACCTTGACCAGTGACATTGAGTCACTCATATCGGCATAGTGCAGATGGAAGTTTGGCTGGCCCTCCAGATGGGCGATGCGCTCACGGAAATCAACCGACGAGCGTCGGATGATGCCGTGCACCTCATAGCCTTTCTCCAGCAGAAATTCAGACAGGTAGGAGCCGTCCTGTCCCGTAACGCCGGTTATCAACGCCACCTTGCGGTCGACAGGCTTGACAATATCGTCAGCTTTGCCACCTGTGCCAAGGCCAATGGGGCGAGTGGTGATATCAAGACCCAAGGCAACACTAAGGCGGGCTATGGCCGTCTTGCTGAATCCGTTGCGACCAGTAAGCCAGCGACTTACTTCCGCCTCACTCTTACCAACCTTTTCGGCCAGTTCACGCTGTGTCATACCCTTCTCCGCAAGAATTGTATTGATATTTTTTGCAATAAAAATGTTAAGTCTTGCTTTTTCTTCACGTGTCATAACAATTCACTTTACAAATTTTCGCGTACAAAATTATATAATTATCACAAACCGGAGAAGAAAACAGATAAGAAAATATCTTTTTCTATCAAAATGGGGAGGTAACGACAACCGCGACAAAAGATTGAAAAATTGAAAAGTTGAAAAACTTCAATAAAATGGGAAAATTTAAAAATGGAAAAATTGAACTTCAATCCTTCAACTCTTTAATTCTTAAATTCTTCTTCCATTCTTCCATTCTTCCATTCTTAAATTCTTCAATTCTTAAATTCTTCAATTCTAATTAAAAATCTATGTGAGTTTTTCTCACCCTGGCACACTATACGGATAAAAAAAGCGTTTTATTATTAAGATGTCAGTCATAATGAATGATTTTGACTATATTTGCAGAGTTTTGACCGAAGAATCACACACCATGCACAGCAAATTCACCATAAAAGACTGCGGCCCCATTGAGCTGCCCACCCATACTGACCATCGCGGCAGCCTCACGGTTATTGACGATGCCGAGGCATCGCTATTACCCTTCAGACCGGAGCGTGTATTCTGGATTCACGGTGCCGGTCAGGATGCAGTGAGAGGCGAGCATGCCCACCGTACGTGCTGGGAAATAGTATGCGCTGTTAGCGGCAGCTTTAGCCTCACCCTTAGCGACGGCCTCGAGGAGAAGACTTTCCTGATGGACTCCCCCACCAAGGGAGTGATTATCCCTCCCATGATATGGTGCAGGCTTGAGCACTTTGCCCCGGGCACCGTATGCCTCACCATCGCCTCCGGCAGCTACGATGCCGAGGGATATATCAACAAGCTTGAGCAACTGAAGCCCACCCAAGGTGATTCGGCACACTCAAAATAAAACAGCAACAAATGGTAACCGCTATCAGATACACTGCCGCAATGGCCGGCCAATGGGATGACTTCGTAAGCCATGCCCGAAACTCCACCCTGCTGCACCTGCGCAAATATATGGACTACCATGCCGACCGATTTCATGATGCCTCCCTTGTGATGCTGGACGAAAAGGAGCGCATCGTTGCCTTGCTGCCAGCCTGCCTCAGCAGAGATGAGAAGGCGGTCATCACATCTCACGGCGGCCTTACCTATGGCGGTTACATCATTGCCCCCATGACCCACGCCGACATGGTAGGTGAGGCCGTGGAGGCATCGCTCCGATTCTACAGGGAGCAGCTGGGCGCATCTGAGCTGGTTGTCAAGCCCATACCCTACATCTACAACCGTCAGCCCTGCGAGGAGGAGCTCTATTTCATTCTCCGCCATGGAGGACGCCTCACCGAGCGCCACCTCAGTCAAGCCGTCTGTACGTCCGACCCCTTGCCCGCCAACGAGCTTAGGCGGCGTTGCATAGCCAAGGGGCGCCTGAGCGGCCTGCTGTTTACCACTGCAGAGAAGCGCGAGGAATGGGATGAATACCACCGGCTGCTCACCCAGGTGCTCAGCCTCCACCACTCCACAGCGCCCGTGCACAGCGCCGAGGACCTATGGCTGCTCCATAGTCGCTTCCCCGACAAAATCAAGCTCTACACCGCACGCCTC
>CADAZW010000089.1 GCA_902792555.1 uncultured Bacteroidales bacterium
AACGGCTCAACCACCGAGAAACAATATCACAATGATGAGAGAGCAGAGAAGCAGAGTCATCAAGGCCTGGGTGCTGTTGTCGGTATTCGTATCGATGACGGCCCTGTCGGCTTTGCACCACCATGAGACCGTGGCTGACACTGCCGCTGACTGCACTGAATGCGCCCACCATGTGCACCACTCTCACCTGACTGCAGGCTTCAGCAGCATCCACGACTGCCTGCTCTGCCAGTTTCTGACACTTAATTACATTGCTGCAGCAGCAGTTGCCCTTGCCCCGGCAGCACTGAATGTCAGCGCAATAATTCGCCGCCAGGCCAACGCCCTGCGCAACCGCATTGGCGGCAGCCGCGACTCGCGCGCCCCACCCTGCCTTGAAAATTTATCAGAGCGAAAGACAATTAATTTATCTCCTCAACTGAATTTTCAAAGCAAAACAGAATGAAAAAGATATTTTCAAGTCTGTTGATGCTGTGCCTTGGCATAGCGTCAACAGCGCAGAATACGCCAGACTCTGCCGACGTATTCTTCGGCCACCTGAAGCTGAACGAAATAAAGGTGACCGGCGTGGCTGGCAAGACCAAGATAAAGAATTCCACCTTTCCTGTAGCTGTGCTGTCGGGCAAAGACTTGCAGTCTGCCTCAGCCACCAACATCATCGATGCCATCAGCCGCCAGCCGGGCGTGGCACAGATCACCACAGGCAACGGCATATCCAAGCCCATCATACGCGGCCTCGGCTACAACCGCATCATCACCCTCAGCGACGGCGTGCGTCAGGAAGGGCAGCAGTGGGGCGACGAACACGGCGTTGAGGTGGATGCCCAAAGCGTTCACTCCGTTGAGATAATAAAAGGACCGGCCTCTCTCATCTACGGCTCCGACGCAATGGCGGGGGTGGTGATACTCAACAGCGCCCCCATCCTGCCCGAGGGCGAGATGCGCGCCACGCTGAGCAGCGAATACCAAACCAACAGCGGCCTCTTCGGCTACTCGCTCAACATGGCCGGCAACAAGAAGGGCCTTGTATGGGACGCACGCTTCAGCGACAAGATGGCCCACGCCTACAGAAACAGATATGACGGCTATGTGCCCGGCTCACAACTGCGCGAGCGGGCAGCCCGCGCCATGGTGGGGCTCAATCGCAGCTGGGGCTTCACCCACCTGGTGCTCAGTGCCTTCCACCAGACTCCCAGCATCATTGAGGGCGAGCGCGACGCTCTGACCGGTTCACTGGAGCATGCCGACGGATGGCACCGCAAGGCCTATGGCAAGAGCCTGCCGTTTCAGCAGGTGAAGCACTACAAAGCCGTGAGCGACAACTCCTTCAATCTTGCCTCTGGCAAGCTGAAGGCCATTATCGGCTATCAACAGAACCGTCGCCAGGAATACGAGGAGAGCGCCAGCGACTATGAGCTATACTTCCGCCTCCACACCCTGACCTACGACCTGCGCTATCTTACAGAGGAATTCAGCGGTTGGCGCTTGACCGGCGGCATCAACGGAATGTGGCAGCAGTCGGAGAACCTCGGTGAGGAGACCCTCATTCCCGAATACCACCTGCTGGACATCGGCGCCTATGCCACTGGCAGCAAGACTTTCCAAAACCTCACGCTCAACGGCGGCCTGCGCTATGACCACCGCCACATAGCCTTTGGCAGCCGCAATCTTGACGGAGTGACAGGCAGCCTTGGGGCAGTGTGGAATGTGAGCGACAAAGCTAATCTCCGCCTCAACGTTGCCCGTGGATTCCGTGCCCCTAACATGAGCGAGCTCGGCAGCAACGGCGTGCATGAAGGCACCCTGCGCTATGAGATAGGCAATCCGCAGCTCAAGGCCGAGTATAGCTGGCAGGCCGACCTCGGCTTCGACTACTCCGACAAATACCTGTCGGCACAGGTGGCCCTCTTTGCCAACCGAATCCAGAACTACATCTTTGCCAAGCGCATTGACGCAGTTATAGACCCCGACTATGCCACTTTTGCCTATGCTCAGGGCGACGCCAGGCTGCTGGGATTTGAGGCCGGCTTCGACCTCCACCCCATCCACCAACTGCACCTGGGCGGCACCTTCTCCTACGTCAATGCGCAGCAGATGCACCAAGGGCGCGACACCAAGTACCTGCCCATGACCCCTGCCCCCCACTGGACCACCGAACTAAAGTACGAGATCAATGAGCATAGCGGCCCCCTCCACCATAGCTACATAGCCATCTCCCTCGACGGCTACCTGCGCCAAAGCCACTGTTACCGCGCCGACAACACGGAGACGCCCACTCCCGGCTATGCGCTTGTGAACCTCTCGGCAGGCACGAGCCTGGTAGTGAAGAAAAAGAAGGTTGCCGACCTCTACCTTATGGCCGACAACCTCCTTGACAAGGCATACCAGAATCACCTGAGCCGCCTCAAGTATGCAGATATCAACTCCGCCACGGGGCGGATGGGAATATGGAATATGGGCTTCAACTTCAGTGTCAAAGCCATAATCCACCTAATGTAATCAATTATGGACGAAGGTGCCGATGGGCTCTCCATCGAGCACCTTCTTCAGATTGCCATACACATCCATGTTGAACACATAGATGGGCAGGCCGTTTTCCTTGCACATGGTGGTGGCGGTGAGGTCCATCACCTTCAGGCCGCGATTGTAAATCTCGTCGTAGGTTATCTCGCTGAACTTGGTGGCCGTGGGGTCTTTCTCGGGGTCGGCGGTATAGATGCCGTCCACACGCGTACCCTTGAGCATCACGTCGGCCTCTATCTCAATGCCGCGCAGCGACGAGCCTGTGTCGGTGGTGAAATAGGGATTGCCCGTGCCACCGCTGAAGATGGCCACCTCGCCGGCCTCCAGGGCCTCGATAGCCTTCCACTTATTGTAGAACTCACCGACAGGCTCCATCCTAATGGCTGTGAACACGCGGCTCTTCACGCCCTTGGCGCCCAGCGCGCTGCTCAGCGCAAGACTGTTGATGACCGTGGCGCACATGCCCATCTGGTCGCCCTTCACGCGGTCGAAGCCCTTGCCCGCACCGCTCAGGCCGCGGAAGATGTTGCCGCCGCCAATAACGATGCCTACCTGCACGCCCATCTCACAGGCCTGCTTAATCTGCTCGGCATAGTCGTTGAGGCGCTCAACATCGATGCCGTAGCCTTGGTTGCCCTGCAGGCTCTCGCCGCTGAGCTTAAGGAGAACTCTCTTAAATTTTGCCATGACTTTATTTCTGCAATTATATTTTGCGGCAAATATACGAAAGAATTGCCAATCCATGAAGTTTTAACCGCATCAAATAGCTTTGATTATCTTCGGGAAACTGAAACACTGCACAAATCCGCGTCCCGCCAGATATAGCAGGAAGCTGATCCATAGGCCGTCGTTGGCATACAGCGGAAAGAGGATGAAATACGATGCGAAGAAGAGCACCGTGCCGGTGAACATCGAGAGCAGCAGGTGGCCGGTGGCAGTGGTGCCGAAAAAGACGCCGTCCCACACGAAGGCCATGATGCCGCACACCGGCACCAACAACAGCCAATGGAAATACTCGCGGGCAGTGTCAATCACCAGGGGCTGATTGGAGAGCAGGCCCAGGATAAAGTCCTCACCCACTATATACACCGCCGTAAACACCAGCACCAGCACTCCGCCGCAGAAAAACACGCGCTTCACCGTCAGGGCAAACCGCTCCACATCGCGCGCCCCCTTGTACTTGCCGCACATAGCCTCGGCAGCATTGGCAAAGCCGTCGAAGAAGAAAGAGAACAGATAGAACAGCTGAAACAGAATGGCGTTGGCCGCCAGTATCAGGTCGCCCTGGCGGCTGCCGGCAGCAGTAAACCATGTGGTGACAGCAATGAGGCAAACCATCCTCAGCATAATGTCGCGATTGACATTGAGAAAACGCATCAGCGCCGCGCGCTGCATCACATCGCGCCACACTATAGGGGTGAGGTATTCCCTGTACTTCGCCCTGAGCATCAGCACCGCAGTCAGCAGTCCGATGTACTGCGCCAGCACGGTGCCCAGCGCCACGCCGGCAATGCCCATGCCGAAGCCGAACACCAGCAGCAGGCTCAGCGGGATGTTGACCACATTCTGCACAATGGCCACAACCATGGGAATGTGCGTGTTCTGCATACCGATAAACCATCCGTTGAGAGCATAGAGCAGCTGCACGGCCACCGCGCCCCAAATACATATATATAAATATGTACGCGCATGAACCATCACCTCAGGCGTAGGATCCATCAGTCTCAGCGCCACATGGAATATCGGCCACTGCAGCGCAATGAGCAGCACGCCAATCGCCAGTGCCAGCAGGCATGAGCGGTAGAGCGTATTGGTAATCTCTGCCGTATTGCCGGCGCCAAGGTCCTGCGCAGTAATGCCGCTGGTGCCCATCCGCAGGAAGGTAAAGAGCCAGTAAACGATGTTGAAGATCACGCCTCCCACGGCAATGGCGCCAATATACGATGCGCTGTCCATGTGGCCCACAATGGCTGTGTCCACCAGCCCCAGTAGCGGCACCGTGATATTCGACACGATGGCAGGCAGGGCAATCTTCATTATCTGACGGTCTATTGTCATTGTTCTAATGCTTTAACCCATAACATTTTAACCCTTTAACCTTTTAATTTTTCAACTCTTTAGCACGTGTTTCACTTCCTTAAAGTAATACCTGCGCTCGCGGCCGTCGGCATCACGCAGAGTCAGCCGCCCGTCGGGAGCCACGCTGACAAACTCGGCCTCAAACTCGCCGTCGCTGTCACTGTAGCGGTGCATGCCCTCACGCCATAGGAGATGATTGTCATAGCAGCGAACGACCTCAGTCTCATCACCCGCCTGCAACTGCCCATACAGCGCGGCAAAACGCTCCAGCACCCTGCCCAGCAGCTCGTCGCGGTCCGTCTCGCGACCCACAATCTGCCACAGCGACAGGGGATTGGGCGCATCGCCGAGAAACACACGCTGGTTCACGTTTATGCCGACGCCCATCACAAACCGCTCCACCATCCCACCCTTCCAAGTCGTCTCGATGATAGTGCCGCACACCTTGCCACCGCCAAAATAGATGTCGTTAGGCCACTTGATAGTGAAGCCGTCGGCATAAGACGCCAACGCATCCCTCACCGCCACCGCCATAGCCTGCGACAACCTGAACTGCCGACCCACAGGCACACCCACGGGCCACGCCATGAGGCTGAACAGCAGATTCTTGCCACGCTCGGCCTCCCAGCGGCTGCCAAGCTGGCCGCGACCCGCCGTCTGGTAGTCGGCAGACAGCACGGAGATGTACTTTGAACTTTGGACGCCATCGCCCAATTCCCGGACAATCTCCTTGCTCGTGGAGTCCGTCTCCGCAACACGAATAATATTGATATTGCTATCACTTGTCATCATATCTCACGCAAAATTACTACTTTTGCAGCAAAGAACAGCAATAATCAAATATCAAATCTCAAATCTCCAACCTCAAACCTCAACCCCAAAGGGATCGCGAGCGTTTCGTCAGTGGTCGCCGAAGGCAAGCTGACATAAAGAAACGCGAGAGCGAAACGGCAAATCTCAAATCTCCAACCTCAAATCAATTAAATGTTTGACGACAATTATTTCATGCGCCGTGCCTTGCAGGAGGCAGAACGCGCATTCTGCGAAGACGAGGTGCCAATCGGGACCGTCATAGTCAGCAACGGCCAGATCATAGCCCGCGCCCACAATATGGTGGAGCGCCTCAACGACGTGACAGCCCATGCTGAGATGCAGGCCATCACTGCCGCCGCCGACACCCTCGGCGGCAAGTACCTCACCGACTGCACCCTCTACGTAACCGTAGAGCCCTGTCCCATGTGCGCCGGCGCCATCGGATGGGCACAGATTGGCCGGCTCGTCTATGGAGCCCCCGACCCCAAGCGCGGCTACACCCTCATAGCACCCCACGCCCTCCACCCCAAGACCACCGTAACCTCCGGCATCCTCGCCGATGAGTGCGCAGCCCTCATGCAAGACTTCTTCTCAAAGAAACGATAGCTCATTAAGACGCTTTCGCCATTTGGCAAGCCGTTCGTGAAATTCGCAGTTCTCTTAAACACAAATTACCATAAATTATCAAAAAACAATTCGTATAATTCGTGAAATTCGTGTTCGTTTTAATCCTCAATCGGGACCTCGCACAAATCGTCCAATCGTGAAATTGTCCAATCGTAAAATAAAATTGTTCTCAAATTCTTGATAAAAAATTATTCGTGAGATTCGTGTTCGTTACTGCCCGCTTCCGGACTTGGCTAAATTGTACATTGTAAATCGTCAAATTGTGAAATAACTTAACTTAGCAATAAATCTCAATGCCGCAGGCATCGCGAGCGGCTCGTCGGCTGTCAGCGGAGCTGGTGCCGACTTCAAAGAGTCGCGAGAGCGAAGCGGCAAACCTCAAATCTCAAATAAAAAATACCGCCATGCCATTCTGTTACAAATGCGGCAGCGAAGTGCCTGCCGACGTTAATTTCTGCAACAACTGCGGTGCCCAGCTCAAAAAGACACCAGACGGCGCCGCACCCACCCCGGTAGCACTGACGCCTCCCCAAGACCGCCCCCCAATGCCGGAAAGCAACCTCGTCTGGGCCATCCTTACGACACTGTTCTGCTGCCTGCCCTTCGGCATCGTGTCGATAGTCTATGCCAGCAAGGTGACCGGCCTCTACATCGCCGGATACTATGAAGAGGCACAGAAGTCATCCAGGCGCGCCGGCCTATGGGCCATGTGGGCCGCCATCACTGGTTGCCTGTTATTGATTATCTACCTCATCATCGTCTTCACCACCGCCTCGCAGGCGGTCAGACATCGCCTCTTCGATTATTATTAGCCATCACACCCGCCAAACGCATTGAGACACATCCTGTTGGGCACACTGTGCGCACTGACACTTGCAGGGCTCGCCGTCTTCTACTACTTCTGCGACCCTGCTAAGAGTGTGCTCGTGCCGAAATGCCCATTCAAGCTACTCACCGGATGGGACTGCCCGTCATGCGGAGGTCAGCGGGCAGCCCATGCCCTGCTGCATGGCCACGTCGGCGAGGCCATCGCCGTCAATCCCTTCTTCCTGCTCGGCTTCCCCGTGCTGCTGTTCGTCATAGCCGTCCATCTGCGCCTGCACCGCCGGAGCGTCAGAGAAGGCCACGGGCTCACCGCCGGCGACCTGCTCCTGATCCGCATCCGCAAGATTGCAGTGATCATCTATCTCATCGCCTACCTGGCATGGTTCGTGATAAGAAACATCTGACAAAACATTAAATCCGCACGTCTCATCGCCACCCCCGCACATCCTATCACCTCGCCCGCATATCTTATCGCCACCCCCGCACATCCTATCACCTCGTCCGTCCCTCCGATAACCATCTGATTTACACAAACTTGCACGAGGCAAAATTTAATCGCGCCGAAACGAAATCTAATCGCGCCGAAATAAAATCTAATCGCGCCGAAACGACCAGCTTCGGCGCGATTATTTTTTTTCTCCTTGCAATAATTAATTTTCTCCTTGCAATAATTCAATTCCTTCTCGCGATAATATTTTCTCCCCTCCCAACGAACATCCGTTCGTCCACTTCCA
>CADAZW010000090.1 GCA_902792555.1 uncultured Bacteroidales bacterium
ATTCTTCATCTCCATCACCAACCCCGACAACAAGGCCTTCAAGGAGAAGGAGGGTGCCGTCGTTACCGTTTACTTCGACGGCAGCGAGCTGGCTGACGGTGACTATGTAGTGAAGATGACCTCTTCACTGGCCGTAGGCACCGACGCCAAGTCCTACAAGGCAGCCGACATGGATGCCAAGTTCAGCATCAAGGACGGTAAGGTGACCGCCGTAGCAGCCCTCACCGCTGAGGCCGCTGCAGCCGGCAAGGCTGTCTACACCGTTGACGGCAAGAAGGTAGCTGCTCCTGCAAAGGGTCAGATCCTCATTGTTGACGGTAAGGCTGTGAAGTTCTAAAGAACGAGCCCCCCTCTTATCCCCCCTAAGGGGGGAGGATGGGAAGTCCTCATAACACATTTCGGGAGGCGCAAGCAGTTGCGCCTCCCGATTGTTTGCTATAATTATCTTTTCTCTGTTATCTGTTCTCTGTTCTCTTTTCCATATTTGTGCCGTCGACGGGACTCCTTATATTCTAGAGGAGGGAAAGGATTTCCTCCCTTTTCATCGGGAAAATCGCCAGGCAGAAAGTCCGTTTCGTACAGTCAAAATCTAATCGCGTCGAAGTCAAATCTAATCGCGCCAAGCCGAAATCTAATCGCGCCGAAATTACCAACTTCTGCGCGATTAGATTTTTTCTTTACGCAATAAGGAAATTTGTTTGCGCAATTATTTCCATTCTCCACGTGCTGGGTTGATCGTTGATAATTAGAAAATTCGACGCGCTCAGCATCGGTTTTTCCGTGGTTGGGGTTTTTCTCCTCGCGGTTTAGGGATTTATGCGGTTGGGCTGTCCTAAAAGGGTTGCTCACTTGTCAATTTTCAATTTTAAACTATCAATTATCAATTTTCAACTTGTTATGTCCCAAATAATGCGTAATTTTGTACGCACTATGTATGCGCAGGAAGAAATAAAGCCTTATGGCACCGGCGGGGATAAAGGACAGGAGGTGGAGCAGATGTTTGACGGCATCGCCCACTCCTACGACCGTCTCAACCACGTGCTGTCGCTCGGCATCGACCGCCGATGGCGGCGCAAGACCATCAAGGCTCTGCTGCCCTATAAGCCTCAGCGCATGCTGGATATTGCCACGGGCACCGGCGATTTCGCCCTGCTCGCCGCTGAGATGCTCAAGCCCGAGAGCATCGTGGGCGCCGACCTCAGCGAGGGGATGATGCAGATTGGCAGGCAGAAGGTGGAGAAGACTGGACTCAGCAAGACTATCTCTTTTCAGAAAGAAGACTGCATGAACCTCAGCTTTGCCGACGGCTCCTTCGACGCCGTGATAGCCGCCTACGGAGTGAGGAACTTCGCCGACCTCGACCGCGGCCTGCGCGAGATGCTGCGGGTGCTGCGCCCTGGCGGCCACGTAGCCATACTGGAGCTGGCGGCGCCCAAGCGGTTTCCGATGAAGCAGCTCTTCTGGCTCTACAGCCATGCGGTGATGCCGCTGGTGGGCAAGCTGGTGTCGAAGGACAAGAGAGCCTACTCCTACCTGCCGCAGACTATGGAGGCCGTGCCGCAGGGCAAGGATATGCAGGCCATAATGGAGAAGGCGGGATTCCACAACGTCAGCTTCAAGCCCTTCACCTTCGGGCTTAGCACGATGTACTTGGCGGACAAACGATAACGATAACGAAAACGATAACGAAAACGAAAACAATAACCATTAACTCACGACTCCTTACTCCTAACCTCCTTACTCCTAATCTCCTTACTCCTCACTCATGACAGAATACGCTCTGATAGGCTATCCGCTCGTTCACTCCTTCTCACGGCAGTACTTCACTGAGAAATTTGAGAGGGAGGGCATCAACGCCCGCTATGTCAACATGGAGATGGAGAGTGTTGCCGGCCTTTTGGAGACAATCAAGGCGCAGCCTCAGCTGAAGGGTCTCAACGTGACCATCCCCCACAAGCAGGACGTCATGCCGCTGCTCACCTCCGTCAGCGACGAAGCCCTCGCCATCGGAGCCGTCAACTGCATAAAGATTGGGCGTAACCCCTTGTCCCTCACAGGCTACAACACCGATATCATAGGCTTTGAGCGCAGCATAAAGCCGCTGCTGCAACCTCACCACAAGAAAGCGCTGGTGCTCGGCACGGGCGGTGCAAGCAAGGCTGTGGTGTATGGATTAAAGAAGCTGGGCATAGAGCCCACGCTGGTGAGTCGCACACCTGCCAACGGCATGCTCTGCTACAGCAATCTGAGCAAAGACCTCATGGATGAGCATACCGTCATCGTCAACTGCACGCCACTCGGCACCTTCCCCAACATTAACACTTGTCCTGACATACCTTATAAATATATAGGTGCCCGTCACCTGCTCTACGACCTAGTGTATAACCCCGCCAAGACACTGTTTCTGCAGCAGGGCGAGGCAAACGGCGCCACCGTCAAGAACGGCCTTGAGATGCTCCACCTGCAGGCAGAAGCAGGATGGGAAATATGGAACCGTTAGAATTTGACAATTGAAAGAATCTCAAGAGGTTCTTCAATTATCAACTATCAATTATCAACTGTCAACTATCAACTGTCAACTATCAACTATCAACTATAAAAATGAATCTTCCTTTCTCCAACAAAAAGACCTCTACCTCTAAGGGCTGTCTCCTGACGATAGCCATAGTTGTGGCTCTCATCCTTGCCGTAGGGTTAGGGCGCCAGCTCTATGGCAGTGTGTCGCCGGCCATGCTCTTGCTGATTGTCGTGGCAGTGGGCTTTGTGATTATCTACCTCCTCAATCAGCGCACCAAGAATTTCTCTGCCGAGATAGACTCGCTCAAGGAAAAGAGAGCAGAGCTCATCAAGATTGGCACCAAATACAACAAAGACGTCAAGCAGCTTGAGGCAGACTTCCGCAGCGAGAAAAAGAGTTCCAAGATACGCGAAGACTATAGCAACAAGTACGAACAGATTTACAACAACTACAGGGCAGAGAGCCAGGCGTTCATCGACCAATGGAACGCCACCCATTCCAACGAGCAGCGCCTCAAGGGCATGTGGCAAAACGGTATCAAGACTTGCGTCATAGCCCTGATAGCAGCGGGAGGCCTGACCATGGGTATCAAGATGCGTGAGGCGGAGCCCACCGGCGTAGCTGCGCTGATGGAGTCTCACATGTGGAACGCCGAGAACATACCCATGCCCCACATGAAGGACGGCACCAAATATGTGAGCAACCCCGACAGCATCCTCTCGCCCGCCATAGTGGACAGCATCGACCATATCATGCACCGCCTCGACACCAACCTCGGCATCGAGTCGGCAGTCATTGTCGTCGGACATATTGACAACGAAGACGCCTACCGCATGGCACAAGACGTAGGCAATCGCTACGGAGTAGGGCGTGACGACCGCGGCCTTGTCATCGTGGTCGGCTACCTGGACCACAGCTACTCCTTTGCAACGGGCGACAAGCTGGAAGCCGATCTTACCGATTTGGAGACCAACCATCTGGCGCAGGACTACCTCATCCCCAGCATGAAAGCCGAGCTGCCCGACAGCGGTATGCTCTATCTCGCTCGCGGTGTTTATGCTCTCATGGAAGGCAAAGAGATGCCGCGCATGTCAGCACTGTCTGCTTCAGGAAGCGACGACGACTCCGACGGCACATCCGACACACTGTGGCTCATCATCTACGCCTCACTACTGGTAGCCCTTCTGATTTATAGCGCACACAAGTCTCATAAGCTCGGATGGGCCGGCCTCAGCTATCCCATGTTCATCGCCACCAATCCTTTCCACATCAATGAGGGCAGCAGCGGTGGCGGCAGCTGGGGCGGAGGCTCATCGCATTCATCGGGCGGAGGCTTCAGCTCCGGCGGCGGATACGGCGGCGGCAGTTTCAGCGGCGGCGGCTCCAGCGGACGCTGGTAGTGTCAGCTTAATGGCTTAGTGGCTTAACTCTTAAACTCTTGAACTTCTTGAACTCTTAAACTCTTAAACTTTTATAATTATGAACAAAACAACCATTATCGTCATTGCCATTGTGGCAGTTATCGCATTCTGGTGCATCGGTGCCTACAACGGAATGGTAAGCGTAGAAGAAAAGGCCACCACCGAGTGGGCCAAGGTACAGTCATCCTATCAGCGCCGTGCCGACCTCGTGCCTAATCTGGTGAACACAGTCAAGGGCTATGCCGCTCACGAGAAAGAGACTCTCGAGGGCGTCGTTGCCGCACGCGCCAAGGCTACCAGCATCAATGTCGATGCCTCCGACCTCACTCCCGAGAAGTTGCAGCAGTTTCAGGCTGCTCAGGGCGAACTCTCCCAGGCTTTGGGTCGCCTCATCGCTGTGGGCGAAGCCTATCCCGACCTGAAGGCTAACGAGAATTTCCTTGACCTGCAGAAGCAACTCGAAGGAACGGAGAACCGCATCAACGAGGCCCGCAACTCATTCAACAAAGCTGTGCAGGACTACAACATCAAGATCCGCAAGTTCCCCAACTCGATCCTCGCCGGCATCTTCGGTTTCGACAAGATGGCTAAGTTTGAGGCTGAAGCAGGAGCCGACAAAGCTCCCGACGTAAAGTTCTAATCACATTCGCTCTCAAATTTCAATTTTCAATTCTTCAGTTCTTCAATTCTTCAATTCTAATGAACAACCGCTACATGATGCGCGGCGTGAGCGCAATGAAGGAAGACGTGCACGCCGCCATCAAGAATATCGACAAGGGCCTCTACCCCCAGGCCTTCTGCAAGATAATACCCGACATCCTTGGCGGCGACCCCGACTACTGCAACATCATGCACGCCGACGGCGCCGGCACCAAGTCGAGCCTGGCCTATATGTACTGGCGTGAGACCGGCGATCTCAGCGTGTGGAAAGGCATTGCCCAGGATGCGCTGATTATGAACACCGACGACCTGCTCTGCGTAGGCGCCACCGACAATATCCTCGTCTCCAGCACCATAGGCCGCAACAAGATGCTCATACCCGGCGAGGTCATCAGTGCCATCATCAACGGCACAGATGAGCTGATGGCACAGATGCGCGAGATGGGCATCGGCATCTATGGCACCGGCGGCGAGACTGCCGACGTGGGCGACCTGGTGCGCACCATCATCGTGGATTCCACCGTCACCTGCCGCATGAAGCGCAGCGATGTCATCAACAATGCCAACATCCGCCCGGGCGACGTGATAGTCGGTCTCTCCTCCTCGGGCCAGGCCAGCTATGAGACAGCCTACAACGGCGGTATGGGCAGCAACGGACTGACCTCCGCCCGCCATGACATGTTCGCCCATTACCTGGCAGAGAAATATCCCGAGAGCTACGACCACGCCGTGCCCGACGAACTGGTGTATAGCGGCAACTTCCGCCTCGACGATGTGTCGCCCGAGGTGCCATGCAACATGGGCAAGCTTGTGCTCTCCCCCACCCGCACCTACGCCCCGGTGGTCAAGGTGCTGCTCGACCAGCTCAGACCGCAGATACACGGCATGGTGCACTGCACCGGCGGCGCTCAGACCAAGGTGCTCCACTTCGTAGGTGACAACTGCCGCGTGGTGAAGGACAATATGTTCCCCGTGCCACCGCTGTTCAGGGCCATCCAGCAGCAGAGTGGTACCGACTGGCAGGAGATGTATAAGGTCTTCAACATGGGCCACCGACTGGAGGTTTACCTTGACCCACGGCATGCGGAAGAGGTGATAGACATCTCCAAGAGCTTCAACATCGACGCCCAAGTAATCGGCCGCATAGAGGAAGGCCCGCGCTCACTCACCATCAAGAGCGAATACGGCGAATTTAACTACTAAGACATGAATACCCTACTCGAAAAACTCGATTCCCTCGTAGCACGCTTTGAGGAAGTCGGCACACTCATCACCGACCCAAATGTAATCAGCGACCAGCAGCGCTACGTCAGACTGACCAAGGAATACAAGGAACTGGAGGACCTCATGGCTGCCCGCAAGGAATACGCCACCCTGCTCGGCAACCTGGAGGAAGGTAAGGACATGCTCGTCAACGAGACCGACCCCGACCTCAAGGAAATGGCGCGCGAGCAGGTGGCAGAATGCGAGGAGCAAATCCCTCCTTTGGAAGAGAAAATCAAGCTGATGCTTGTGCCTAAGGACCCCGAGGACAGCAAGAACGCTATCCTCGAGATACGTGGCGGCACCGGCGGCGACGAGGCAGCACTCTTTGCCGGCGACCTCTTCCGCATGTACACCAAATACTGCGAGACCAAGGGCTGGAAGCTGGAAGTGTCGTCGTTCAGCGAGGGTGCCGTGGGCGGCTACAAGGAGATAGTGTGCTCAGTCACCGGAGCCGATGTCTATGGCACTCTCAAGTATGAGAGCGGAGTGCACCGCGTACAGCGAGTGCCCGCCACCGAGACACAGGGCCGCGTACACACCAGCGCCGCCACGGTGGCCGTGCTGCCCGAGGCAGAGCCTTTCGACGTAGTGATCAACGAGGGCGAAATCAAGTGGGACACCTTCCGCTCCTCCGGCGCCGGAGGCCAGAATGTCAATAAGGTGGAGTCGGGCGTACGCCTGCGCTACAACTGGAAGAATCCCAACACCGGCGAGGTGCAGGAGATTCTTATCGAGTGTACCGAAACCCGCGACCAGCCTAAAAACAAGGAGCGCGCCCTCGCCCGACTGCGCACATTCATCTACGACAAGGAGCACCAGAAGTATGTGGACGACATCGCGTCGCGACGCAAGACCCTGGTGTCCACCGGCGACCGCTCCGCCAAGATTCGCACCTACAACTATCCGCAGGGGCGCATCACCGACCATCGCATCAACTACACCATCTACAACCTTGCCGCCTTCATGGACGGCGACATCCAGGACTGCATCGACCACCTCATCGTGGCCGAAAACACTGAACGACTCAAAGAAACGCAATTGTAACTAAAGCCCCATATGACCCGCCAACAACTCATCGACAATATCCGCCGCAAGCAGAGTTTCCTCTGCGTAGGCCTCGACACCGACATTAAGAAGATTCCCCGGCATCTGCTGGGAGAGGACGACCCCATCTTCGCCTTCAACAAAGCCATCATCGATGCCACCGCCCCCTACTGCGTGGCCTATAAGCCCAACCTCGCCTTCTACGAATGCGGCGGCCTTAAGGGATGGGCGGCCTTTGAGAAGACCGTCAAGTATATCAAGGAAAACTACCCCGACCAGTTCATCATAGCCGATGCCAAGCGCGGCGACATAGGCAACACCTC
>CADAZW010000091.1 GCA_902792555.1 uncultured Bacteroidales bacterium
GGAAAAATAAACTAATCCCGTGAAGAAAGATTTTAATCCCGTGGAGCTGGCGTTTTCCACGGGATTAGATTTCGTTTCAAGGCTTTTAGATTTCGTTTCGAGGCTTTTAGTTTTGATTTCCACAGGACTAAATCACCCTGCATATTAAATCGTCTGTTTTTCGACTCTTTAACCGAAACAATGCAGGAATGTATGCAAAAAACATTTTATTTTTTTACAGGCAATGACACAGATGTTGGCACAGAGAGAGCATGACTATTTTGCAGAGACTGTAATCTGTGCCAACTGCTATATTGTTGTCATAATTTTTTTGCCACTTGGATTTTTGCGCATTTTCCCGAAGTTAAGCCCTTAAAAAAAGCCCCCTCAGAGGGGGAAAATTGTAAGTTAACAGGACGACAGTCAAAGGCCTATTGCTTATTGCTTCTCCACTTTTGAGTGCGGACGGCGATGTTGCGGGCTATACACTGGCTGTAGAGCCATGGCTCGCAACTGTGGATGTCGCCGGTGTTGATGATGCCGCGATAAGGCTTATACTCGGAGCCGCTGTAGCCGCTGACTACGAGGACGCGGGGCGACTGGCATAGGCTGACGCGGATGGTGTCATGGAGTAGGGCGCTGACGGTGTCGGTGCGCCAGTTAACGGGGTTGATGGCTATGCAGCTGGCGGAGATGAGGGGCTTGGCATAGCGCGGAGCCTTGACGGTATTGTAGCATATGGTGACGCCAGTGTCGCTCTCTCCCTTGGCGGCTTTGATGTGGGTGGTCTGCAAGGTGTCTTGCGGTGTTATCTTCCAACCCATGACGTATGCGGCGGCGAGCTGGCTGTAGGTCTGGTCGTCCATATCCTTGAGCAGGCCGATCACGGCGATGGCACCTTGGCTGAATCCCGCCAGAATGATGGGTCGGCTGGGGTCGCGATGCAGCAGGAAATGGTGGAAGGCGGCCCTGACATCGTCCAGGGGCAGCTGCATACGCTGGTTGACGGTGTCCTCATTCTGGGTGACGAATGCCTCGATGGTTGTGTGGCGATAGTAAGGGGCGTAGAAATTGTTGCCGGGCCCCATATAGGCGGCTATGCGGCTGATTTCGTCGGCCATATGCTGGCGATGAATCGGATTCCACACGTCGGCGTAGTGGCAGGGGAGGCTGTCGGAGGGGGTGAGCCAGTCTTTCTCCCAGGTGGAGACGAGGTAGAAGATGTCGGCTCCGGTGCCGGCGGTGTCGCTGAGGGCGGTGAACCACATGGTGGTGTCGGCATAGTCGGGTGGAGCAGGGATATGCTCGGTGGCGCCGCGGCTGGCTACGATTATGCCGAATATCACAGCTGCTGCTGCGGCAGCGGTTGTGGCGGCTTTCTTTTTCATGGGGCGAGCTATTGTTGCTGCATGAAGAGAAGTTCTGCCTCGAGCATCTCGAGCTGGGGCATGGGGCTGCCTGCCTGACGTGCCATCTGGAGCGGACGCGTGTAGAGATAGTCTATCTCCATGGGGCGGCGGTAGTCGTAGTCGAGCTTCATGGAGGGCGAGTAGGGAGTCATGTGCTCGGTGTTGTATATCATCTTGTCGGCAAAGGTGGCGTCGATATTGCTAACGCCGCAGGCTTGGGCGGCACGTATGACCTCGAGCATCTGGCTGAGTATGAGTTGGCGAGTGGAGGGATGGGCCAGGAGGTGGTCGGTTTGGGCTTGGAGGGCAACAGTCATGCCGTTGAAAGGCATGTTCCAGACGGCTTTCTTCCAGCGCGCCTCATGATACTCCACGGCGTTAGCATCCACCCCAGCGGTTCGGAAGTCGGCCACCACTTTGTCGACGATGGCTTGGTCGGGGCATGAATAGTTGCCGATATTGATGTAGCCGTAGCACTGATGGTTGACGGTGCCGGGCTCGGTCTTGGCACTGCAGATGAAGGCGAGGCCGGCAGCCAGGGCTACGCCTGGCATTTGCTTTTGCAAATCATCCTCCAGGCCGAGGCCATTCTGGATGAGGATGACAAGGGTGGAGGGTTTGAGCAAGGGCTTGAGCAGCGAGGGGAGCAGATGGTTGTTGACAGACTTGAGACCCACCAGCACCACGTCGCAGGGGGGCATAGTGCTGCTGTCGTTATATACGAAGGGATGAGGCAGATGGAAACTGCCGTCGCAGGAGTTGACCTGCAGACCGTGGGCGAGGACATAACGATAGTCGCTGTGGAGCAGAAAGTGAACTTCCTGCCCACAGCGAGCTAGTTTGGATCCGTAGTAGCCGCCAATGGCTCCTGTGCCGATGACAGCGTAAGTCATAATGTCGTTATTTCTTTGCGGGTATCTTGGGGGTGGGAGCGGCCTTCACGCCGACGAGCTCTACCTTGAAGATGAGTGCGGAGTAGGGCTTGATGGGCGAGTTGGGGTTCTCACGGTCGCCGTAGCCGAGCTCCTGGGGGATGTAGATTTCCCACTCAGAGCCAACGGGCATGAGCTGCAAGGCCTCGCTGAAGCCGGGGATGACACCCATTACGCCAAATTCCTGAGGCTTGTTGCGCTTGTAGGAGGAGTCGAAGACGGTGCCGTCGATGAGGCGACCCTCATAGTTGACTTCTACCTTGGAGTTAGACTTAGGCACCTCGCCGTCGCCCTGCTTGATGATTTTGTACTGCAGACCGCTGGGTAGAGTGACTACGCTATCCTTCTTGGCATTCTCTGCCAGGAAGGCCTCGCCGGCGCGGCGATTGTCGCCATATTTGCGCTCCATGAGCTCATTGTGGTAGAACTCCATCTGACGCTGGGCGATATGCATGGCTGAGTCGGCGGTGATGGTGGTGTCGCTCTGCTGGATGCCGGCTAGGAATCCGCGGAGGAACTCGCTCTTGTTGACGAAGTTAGCGGATGGGTCGTCGGTAATCTCCTTGTTGATGTTCTCAAGCATCTGGTTGCTCACCTGGTCGCCTATCTGGAGACCGGCGGCGTAGGCCTTCAGCGCGGGATCATTGTAAGTGGTCATTTCGCGGAATCCGCGGAGGAAGTCGTTCATGTATTTGGTGGTGTCGATGCCCATGCGCTGGGAGAGGTAGCCGGTGAGGCCGTTGCTGTTGGCATAGCCGATGGCATAGCTGAAGCGGTCAACGCTTACAGTGTCGGGGGCGGCGGGGGCTGCAACCTCTATCTTAGGCTGCTTGGAGGTCTTGGCCTTTTTGGCCTTTTTCTGTGCGCTCACGCTGCCAGCGGCAACGAGAGCAATGAGTGAAAAGATAATTATGCGTTTCATTGTGGTCTTGGTTTTAGGGGGAGTAGAGGAGCCGTCAGACTTTTACTTGCTCCTTATCTTTTTCTCCTTATTTTTTATACACTATTTTCTTTCCTGCAAGGTTATCTCGGAGGCTGCTTTGACGAGCTTAATCTTGAAGATGAGTGCGGAGTAGGGCTTGATTTGGCCCATGTCGCGGTTGCCGTAAGCTTGGTCATAAGGCACATAGAGCTCCCACTCAGAACCCTCGGGCATGAGGGTGAGGGCCTGCTGCCATGCGGGGATTACCTGATTGAGCATAATCTCGGTGGGCTTGCCGCCATTGTTCTTCTCGGAGGAGTCAAACACATTACCGTCGATGGTCTTGCCTTCATAGATTACCTGCACCTTAGCGTCAGCAGCGGGCTTGGGACCGTTGCCTTCGGAGAGCACCTTGTAGAGAGTGCCGCCAGGCAATTTTTGTATGCCTTCTTCTTTGGCTTTCTTAGCGATGAAGTCTTCGCTCTTCTTCTTGTTGTCACCGAAGGTCTTGCTCAGATACTGATCCTTGTAAGCATCCACGCGCTTGTTGAGCTCAGTGCGGATGGTCTCGATGGGAACGATGGGCTCGCCCTTGGCACCTTCGATGAATCCAGCCACGAGCTGCTGGAGGTTGATGGTCTTGGTGGAGTCTTGACCGAAGAGCTCACTGTTGGCAGCGGAGAACACCTGGGTGCCTATCTGCTGGCCAATCTGGATGCCGGCATAGTAGGCAGCGAGTTTCTTGTCGTCGCCAGCCTGTGCGGCAGCAGCGAAACCTTTGTAGAATTCGTCCATGTAGGCGGTGTCAACACCAAGCTGGTTGGCAATGTACATCTTAACGCCTTGAGAGTTGGCTACTCCAAGTTCGTAACTGAGGGTGTCAAGGTCGGTCTTGGGGCTTCCCTTGGGGATACCGCCATTGTTGCAGGCGCTGAAAGCCACTATGGCTGCGGCTGCGATGAAAAGAATCTTTTTCATTTTTTATTGGTTTTTAGATTGTTTGTTTTTCTGTTCTTGTAGTTTCTATATGCTAAAAATATTATTGTGTTATTCTATCGAAATAAGTTCCACTTCGAAGATGAGTGCGGAGTAGGGCGGAATGCTGTCGCCTGCGCCGTTGGCTCCGTAGGCTAGATTGTAGGGGATGAAGAAGCGGTATTTCGCGCCTTCCTGCATTAGTTGTACACCTTCGGTCCAACCGGCGATGACCTGATTGAGACCGAACACGGCAGGGGTGCCGCGGCGGTAGGAGGAGTCAAAGACGGTGCCGTCGATGAGGCGGCCCTCATAGTGGCATTTCACGTTGTCAGTGGCTTTAGGCTTGCGGCCGCCACCCTCGGTGAGCACCTCATACTGCAGACCGCTAGGCAGTACGACAACACCCTCCTTTTTGGCATTGTCGGCCAGGAACTGTTCGCCAGCTACTCTGAGCATGGCGCCTATCTCTTCGCGCTTCTTTTTGTTTTCTTCCTCCACTTCAGCCATGAAGTTGGAGGCTATTATCTGTGCCTCCTTTATGTCCATTTGGGTGGTTGCATCGTTGATTACATCCTTGATTGCCTGGGCTAAGTCGTCAATCACGAGTTTGTTGCCGCCCATGGCCTTGAGTTGGTGGCCTATGCCTAGGCCGAGTGCATAGCTTGCTTTATCCATTACTTTATTTTTGATGTCGGTATTTTCTTTTGCTTAATTATAATAATGTGCCGTTTGGCTGTTTGGGCTGCAAAAGTACTACTTTTAACTCAATATGACTCCATGAGGTGCGGAATAATTAAAGAAATTAACGATTATTTAATGTTCCAGCGTGATGTAGCCCTTGCTGTCGATACGTATGGGTGAGCCTTGGATGTCGGCTTCGGTGAGTCGCTTGATTTCCTTGGCCACGGAGTTGGTCTGGTCAAAGCGTGGTCCTATCCCCTTTGTTTGGATGAAGGAGTAAATCTTGCCGCCACGGAAGGCGCCATCAGTGCCGATGGTGATTTTCACTACGGGCGAGTAGCCGGAGATGCCGGTGAGGTTCATGCCGTAGGGGGTGCAGAAATTGCCGAGGCTGTAGGCGATGAAGCGGCCTTTATAGACTTCCATAGCGCGGACTACGTGGGGACCGTGGCCATAGATTACGTCGGCACCATTGTCAATGCAGAAGTGGGCGAAGTTGCGCAGGTCACCACGGTTTTCGCCAAGGAAAGTCTCTTGTCCGTAGGGCAGGCGGTTATGGGCTTTGCCTTCGGCACCACCATGGAAAGAGACGATGACTATGTCGGCCTTCTGACGCAGGTCGGTGATAATTTTTTTTACCAGGTTGAGGTCGGAGTGCTTGAGTGTGTAGGAGTTGTGGCCAAAGGCGCAGATGCCGTATTTCACTCCGTCAATCTCAACCAGTGCGCTCTCCTGGTGGCCGGCAATACCGCAGAAGGCTATGCCCTGTTCTGTCAGCACGCACTCGGTGGAGGCTATGCCTTCGTCGCCAAAGTCGCGGGCATGATTGTTGGCCATGCTAAGAAAATCGTAGCCGGCATCTTTGAGCAGCGGCGCAAAACGGGTGGGCATGCGGAATGAGTAGCTGTTGGGGCCGTTGCCCTTGGTGCTCTGTCCGCTGTCGCAGACGGCGCCTTCCAGGTTGCCTACAGCGATGGAGGCCTGACGGGTGATTGCTTTGGTGTCACGGAAGATGTCGCGTCCGTCGTTGGCAGGCAGTTGCACGGTAGGGAAGGTGGTGCCCATCATGATGTCTCCGGTCATTGCGATGGTGAGGGTGTCGGCGTCGCTCTTGGAAGTGCGTGCGCTGACGGTGGTGGCCATAAGCAAACCGAGTAGAAGAAGTTTCTTCATGTTGTTGTGGTAAGAGAGTATGACTATGCGTTAGAGCTTTCAAAATTACGAAAATGTATGGCGATAGCAAAATTTTTGCATCAAAAACGAACGCGACGTATAAAAAAGGCGTATTTTTGCAATCCGAATAAATTTATCTGTATTGTGAGTGACGGAAATTTCAACAGGGCCCTACTACCCCACGGAGGCTACGCTAGTGGCGTGAGGGCCGGAGCGGCTGCGGAGCGTATACGCTCAGCTAAGGTGTTGGAACGTCTGCTGACAGAATCCATGCCTGACATGGCTGATGTTGAACGCAATGCTCTCGTAAAAAGGTTTAAAGAACTATTAACAGAAAAATGAAACGAACATTTTTCCTTGCTGCACTTGTGGTGCTCTTAGTTTCTTGTGGACAAAGGGCAGAGAAGGCAGAAAACAATGATTCCATCGAAGAGTTTCAGGAGCCTCAGATGCTCCCTGACACGGTGTTGCCTTCTGCCTCGGCAGTAACCTACAGCATAGAGCAGGTTGATACTTCGACGAGTGGTGAGTTGTTGTCGCTCCACAATCTCTATGACGGTGAGGAGGGGTGGTTTACCTTTCGCGGCAATCTCCTTCGCAATGCTGATTTCGGCGGTGCGGTGAAGGGCACACCCTCCAAGGTTGTTATGGACTGGCAGTTTGATACCCATTTTGATGCTACGAAGACGTCCATGGGCACATGGGGCGGCGGGACGGGGTGGACTGGCCAGCCTCTTTACTTGCGTCAATCCGACGAGATAATTGTGGCATCACTATGCGGAAGAGCTTATTTCCTCAGTTTTCAGGATGGTACGGAGACTCGCCCTTATCTCGATGTGACTAATCCCATTAAGGGAACATGCAGTCTGGAGCCGGAGAAGCGCAACCTGCTCTTCGTGGGACACGGAATACCCAAGGTGCCGCCTATGAGCCAGCTGGCCTTTGACCTCAGGAAACATAGCTGCACATTCTTTTCCGGTGCCGACCGTAAGGCGGGACG
>CADAZW010000092.1 GCA_902792555.1 uncultured Bacteroidales bacterium
CATAGAGGGTGAGCGACTGGAAGTCTTCGCGGCTGGAGGAGGTATGCCCTATGCCGATGTAGCCCTTGGCACCGATAGAGTGTTTGCCGAGTTTATAGTTGAGCCGTAGTCGCTCTGTGTACCATTGCATATAGACAGAGGAACGCTGGGGTTGGCTACCATCGTCAACGCCAATAAGGTCCACACCATGATTGAGATGGCCGTGACTTGTGGACGTAAGTGTTAACAGCTGTTTTTTGTCAAGCGGTGTCATATAGGTTATGTCCATACCCAGCTGGTAGTTGCCGTTAATATTGTCGGGACTGTAGCGGCGTACGCCTGTGGCGGGGTCATAGACATAGCCGTATGCAATGGCATTGTGAGTGATGTCGTATGTCGGCTGGAAGCTTAGGATGCTCTTGGTCTTGATAAACCTGAAGGGCAGCCGCAGCGTCATGTGGTGGGTGGATGATTTGTGCAGACGGCTGTTGCCGAGGTAGATGTTGAGCGGGTCTTCGCTGCGCTCAAACTCAAGCAGCGATGTCATCTGCGGAGCCTTCTGGGTTAGGCTGTAGTCAAACTCGGCATACATGTTATAATGCTTGGTAACGAAGAGGCGGTGCATGTGGAGGGTGGGATTAAACAGCACGAAATCCTTGCGTGTGATGCCGTCATATACATGGTCGGTGAAGTTTCCTCGGTAGTAGTCGAGACGATGGTGCTGCACGGTAAAGGGCAATTTGATGTCAATGCGCGGATACAATTTCTTCTCAATACTGTTAAGAGAAAGTGTCAGCCCTGCGCCAATGGTATGGTTGGAGGTGTTCTCCCTCATGTTGAAGGAATTCTCCACATCCATTGTGTGCAGACGGAAATCTACCTCTGAAGGCAGGTCACCAAGCTGGTGATCACCGCGATTGTTCCAATCGTCAAGACGAGAGAGGATATTGTATTCATAGTTGTTTCGATTAAATTCCTGACCATAGCCGTAAGAGAGATATCCCCCTGCAAGCGGACTGAAGTTGTGGTGCCAGCTAAGTTTAAAATCATAGGAGCTGGTGCGGTTAGGATAGTCACGCAGATATTTGTTGCGATAGTCGGAGGTCATGCCTGCAAGGCCGGGATAATCTATAAGCGTCTGTTGGTATGTACTTGTTTGCTGTGCTCTATGCTTGAGAGTGGCAGAGAGACTGAAATACTCACCAAGCAAGTTGAAATAGACGTTTAAAGGAATGTTAATACTGGTGCTGTGGCCATTGCTCAGACCCTCGTCAATGGTGCGGTTAAGGGCAAGGCGGCGAAGCAGGCTGCTGCTTGGATTGCGTATGGAGTCAATGATGCCACTACGACAATATTCGTAGGGGTTGTTACGAAATGTTGCAGCGGCATAAGAGCCACGGCGTTCAAAATGATTGTAAGAGAACGAAGGCATAGCATAGGTATGCACCTTTCTTTGTTCGGTTTTTCCTATATGGTATTCGATATTATGGTTGGTGCCAAGTTTCCAGTTTTTGGAGCGAAGGGCATTGCTGCTGTTGCGGTATTGATTGCCGGCAGCAATGAAATCTTCGGCTGTCGTTTCGGTATAATTGTCTGCATCAATGCGGCTGCCCTCCAAGTTACCCTCCAAGCGGAACTTTCCGAATTTTTCTTTCACAAGATAGTCGAAGCCGGCTTTCTTGGTGGAGAGCAGGCCGTTGGGCATCTGTTCGGGAGTCCACTGCGTGTTTTCGCCCGGTTTGCGATTGTCGTTGAGGTTGTTCATGTTGGCGTAAAAGGCCAGCCGTGAATTGGTGCTGAATCGCAGGGCGAAGAGGCGGGTCAGCCACCGCTCTCTGCTGCCAGCACCCACCTCGGCATTGGCTATCCATCCAATGCTATAGGCTTTCTTCAACCGTACGTCCATTACATACTCGTCCTCCCCCTGCTGAATACCGGTCAGTCGCGTCATCTCATTGGGCCGGTTAAACACATTTATGGTCTTCACCATGTATGCAGGCAGGTTCTCCAGCATCATCTGGTTGTCGCCGCGGAAGAAAGGCTCACCGTTAAGCAAAAGGCTCTCGACCTTTTTCCCGTTTACAAAAATCTCTCCGTTATCTTTCAGTTCTGTGCCTGGCAACTGGCGGATTAGCGCATCAAGCATAGAGCCCTCAGCGGTATTGAAGGCATCGGCATCATATACCAAGGTGTCGCCCTTGTAGGTGAACTTTACCTTGGTGGCAGAGATGGTAACTCCGTTAAGCGTGTGCGTCTTGGGCAACGGCTTGAGCAAGACGACGGGGAGGTCTCGCCAAGGCTCGTGTCTGAAAGGCTTTACATTTATAGTATCATGGTATGTCTCGTAACCGTCAAGACCAATTGTTAAGACAAACTGTCCTCCTTCCTTGGGTACGTAAAAGCCATAAGTATCATTAGTATTCCATATTATTTTGTCATCCAAGGCGTTTCCTTTATCATCTGAAAAACTTACTATCCAATGCTTAGTCTTGTCCTCCCCTTTATTTTCTTGTGGGACAGTCATCAGTATCTCACCTGTATAAGCGTTGCGGACCTGAGTAAGAATCATGTAGTTTACAAGCCCCTTCTTCTTTGCCTTCTCTACCTTGCTCTGCACGGAGATTTTGTTGCCGTTTACTTTCACCTTTACGGGCAGACCTTTGCATACCAGCTTGACGGCATCGGGGACGCTGAGGTTCTTTACGTTGGCATAGGTACGCAAATCGGCCAGGCCGTCTGCGAGGACGGCTATGGTGTACGAGTATTGTTGAATTTGCGGGTAATCTGCGCCTGAAGCGTCTGGGCGGCTATCAGTAGCAGCACAATAAAAAGTTTCTTCATAGCGCATCCTCCTCATCAACAGCCTCAACAAAGATGGTGTCGCTCTGAAGGGTAAGCTGTAATCCGTCGAACATGTTCATCCCTGCTATGAAGTCGGCAAGCGGTTTGTCTGGCTCCCATGTCAGGAAGAACTTCATGTTCCGGGCCTCGTCGCTGCGGAAGAGAACGGCCTTGTCGTAGTGGGCTGAGACAATGATGAGGATGCTGTCAAGACGCACGTCCTCGAAACGGACGGAATCCGACGAGAGACTATTGACCGTTGACCGTTGATCGTTGACCATTGGCGATTGGACTTTGTGACCTTGCGGCTTCAATATATGTATAGCAGCAAAGGCTATGCCCGAGAGCAGGACGATGCCTGCAAACACGGCGGCGATTCTGCGGAAACGGATATTGAACACACCGGACTTGAGCTTGACAGACGAAGAGGCGGCAAGATTTTCCTTCTTTTCCCCTACGCCGCTTGCTACAGGCGAATGCTTGGGGCGCAGCAACTCCGCAGCCGTCTGCATATCTTCATAGTATTTCCTGCACTCGGTGCACTGGGCGATGTGATTTTCACACTCTGCCTTGATTTGTGGATCTACCTCCTTGTCAAAGAGATCGCAAACCATATCCCTGAAATCATTGCAATCCATAGTCTTTCGTTGTTTGTTGGTTTATAGAAAGGGCATCATTCCCTGTTTTATCTTCTCCATTCCGTATCTGAAGCGCGACTTCGCCGTGGGCAGCGCAACGCCGAGGATATCTGCTATCTCCTGGAAACTCTTGTTGCCATAGTATCGCAGGCGGATAGTCTCAGCCTGTTCCTCCGGCAGGGTATCCAACAGTTGGTTGATGCGGTGGTATTCCTGCTCAAAGTCATCGTCTTCAGAAACCATTGGCTCTGGCTGGCTGTCAATGGCAACGGTCGGCATCCGCCCCGCCTCGCGTAGGCGGCTGATGCAGATATTGGCTAGTGTGCGGTAGAGATAGGCAGACAGATTGCGAACCTCCGCATTGCCGCCTCGCTCTCGTGGCTCTTTGAAGTCGGCACCAACTCCTCTGACAGCCGACGAGTCACTCGCGATGCCTTCGTCATTGCTCTCGCCTAACCGCCGATGAAGCATGACGAACACATCCTGCACGGCATCTTCTGCATCATCAATACTCCCCAGCCTATAGCAGGCGTATTGTAGCATTTCCTGCCGTTCCGCGGCCATCAGCTGCTCTGCCTCCTTTAGGGTTCTATTGGTGTCGGGCAATGTCATTCTTACGTCCTGTTTACATATATCTGACGCAAAAATACCGAAAAAGATTTAATCTGATACAAAAAAATAGGCTAACGGAGAGAAGGATGCAAAAATGAAAAATGGAAAAATGAAAGAATGGAAGAATAGACATTAGATATAGTATTCTGCGGAGTCGATGAGTCCGGCGCGTAGGGCGTAGCGGGTGGCTTCGTAGGCGGTGTTGATACTAAGCTTGCGGAAGATGTTCTTGCGGTGGGTGTTGACGGTGTGGAAGCTGGAGTAGCGCGCCTGGGCTATCTCCTTGGTGGTCTTGCCCTGGGCTATCTCACGCAGTATCTCTGTCTCGGTCTTGGTGAGGGCGACTATCTTCGTCTCGCGGCGGGAAGGCACGCTGAGCAGCTGCTCCATCATGGCGTTGCAGACGAAACGCTGCCGACGGGCGGCAAGACGCAGGGCCTGGTCGATCTCGTAGGCATCGCACTGCTTGCCTACCAGGCTGAAGGCGCTGCCCTCGGCGGAGACGCGCGAGATAAAGTCGTCGGTGAGCTCGTCGCTGAGCAGCACCCAGTGGACGTTGCGGAACCGCTGGCGCATCATAAGGAGCTCCTCCACATCCTTGAGGTCGAAGAGGGTGAAGTCGAGGACTACGACGGGCGGAGCGGCAGGACACTCGCGCTCAAGGAGGGCGATGAGCTGCTGCTTACTCTGCACGGCGAGCACCTCGGCACCGTCGAGGCGGCGGCAGAGGGCCTCTACGCCCAGCCGCGTCAACTCCTGATTATCTGCAAGGATGTAAAGCATAACAGGTGCAAAGGTAGTAATTATATTTGAAATTTGAGGTTTGAGGTTTGAGGTTTATTACCATGTCCGGGAGTGTGCCGCACAGCCAAACTGCGCGGCACACTGACAGAAGAAAAGAAATGCCACGCGAGGAAACCGCGCGGCATTGTGGTTAATGGTCAATGGTCAATGGTCAATTGTTCAGAGCGGGTATTGCCGCTTCGCTCTCAAAGGCTCGTGCAAGTTTCACTCCGGCTTCGCTGACAGCGAAAGAGCCTTTTCGCGATACCTGCGGCATTGCCGCTTCGCTCTCAAAGGCTCATGCAAGTTTCGCTCCGGCTTCGCCGACAGCGAAAGAGCCTTTTAGCGATACCTGCGGCATTGCCGCTTCGCTCTCAAAGGCTCGTGCAAGTTTCACTCCGGCTTCGCCGACAGCGAAAGAGCCTTTTCGCGATACCTGCGGCATTGCCGCTTCGCTCTCAAAGGCTCGTGCAAGTTTCGCTCCGGCTTCGCCGACAGCGAAAGAACCTTTTCGCGATATCCTTTTACAAAGGGTATTGCCGCTTCGCTCTCGCCTACGCTTTTCGCACCCGCGCCTAAAGAGCCTCCTGGCTCTTTCGAGACGGCGCGACCATGCTGCTTCGGCTCGCGATACCCTTTTACAAAGGGTATTCTTCAAAGGCGTAGAGGACGGTGGAGAGGTAGCGCTCGCCGGTGTCGGGGAGTATGGCTACTATCTTCTTGCCCTTGTTCTCGGGGCGCTGTGCGAGCTGGCGTGCGGCTGCCACAGAGGCTCCGGCACTGATGCCTACCAAGAGACCCTCGGTGGCAGCGAGCTGGCGACTGGTGAGGATGGCATCGTCGTTGTCGATGGTGATGACTTCGTCGACGACTGCGCCATCATAAGTCTTAGGCACGAAACCGGCTCCGATTCCCTGGATCTTGTGGGGACCGGGCTGACCGCCGCTGAGCACTGGCGAGCTGGCGGGCTCGGCGGCGACTACCTTGATATTGGGATTGAACTCCTTGAGCCTCTTGCCTGCTCCGCTAACGGTGCCGCCGGTGCCAATACCGCCAACGAGGATATCGACCTGGCCGTCGGTGTCGCGCCAAATCTCGAGGCCGGTGGTGGCGTAATGGGCTGCGGGGTTGGCGGGGTTCTCAAACTGCTGAAGGATGACGGAGCCGGGTATCTGGCTCTTGAGCTCATTAGCGCGGGCTATGGCGCCCTTCATGCCGTCCTTGCCGGGAGTGAGGTCGACGGTAGCTCCGTAGGCCTTGACGAGGTTGCGGCGCTCGATGGACATGGAGTCGGGCATGGTGAGGATGAGCTTGTAGCCCTTGACGGCGCTGACGAAGGCGAGGCCTACGCCGGTATTGCCGCTGGTGGGCTCGATGATGGTGGCGCCGGGGGTGAGCGTGCCGTCACGCTCGGCCGCCTCTATCATGGCAAGCGCCACGCGGTCCTTGACACTGCCTGCGGGGTTGAAATACTCGAGTTTGCCAATGATGGTGGCATTGAGGTTCTTACTCTGATTATAGGCGCTGAGCTCCAGCAGCGGAGTATTGCCTACGAGTTGGGTGAGTTGGGTTGCAATCTTTGTCATGAGTGTATGGTTTTTTAGGATTTTTTATAGGGACTATAGGAACTATAGGTACTATAGATAGAAACTATATCTTGTTAAAGGCTTGGTCGAGGTCGGCGATGATGTCGTCGATATGCTCCACGCCAATGGAGAGGCGCACTGTCTGGGGGGTGATATGCTGGGCTGCGAGCTCCTCTGGCGAGAGCTGGGAGTGGGTAGTGGTGTAGGGATGGATGACGAGGCTCTTGACGTCGGCCACGTTGGCCAGGAGGGAAAAGATCTGGAGGTTGTCGATAAACTTCCACGCATCGTCCTGCGTTCCCTTAATCTCAAAGGTGAAGATGGATGCTCCGCCCTGGGGGAAATACTGGCGGTAGAGCTGATGGTCCCTATGGTCAGCGAGGGCAGGATGATTGACCTTGGCAACCTTGGGATGATTACTGAGGTAGGCAACCACCTTGAGGGCATTGTCGACATGGCGCTCTATGCGCAGGGGGAGACTCTCGACGCCCTGCAGCAGAATCCATGCATTAAATGGGGAGATGGCTGCGCCGGTATCGCGAAGCAGAACGGCACGGATGCGTGTGACGAAGGCTGCGGGGCCTGCCACATCGGCAAAGACAGCGCCGTGGTAGGAGGGGTCGGGCTTTGCCAGGGTGGGATATTTGTCGGCATAGGCCTTGAAGTCGAAGCGGCCGCCGTCAACAATCACTCCGCCAAGGCTGGAGCCGTGGCCGCCGATGAACTTGGTAGCGCTATGCACCACGATGTCGGCGCCGTGGTCGATGGGGCGCACGAGAATGGGGGCGAAGGTGTTGTCAACGATGAAGAGGATGCCATGACGATGGGCTATGGCGGCAATGGCGTCGAGGTTGGTGACGTCGGAGTTGGGGTTGCCCAGGGTTTCGGCATAGATGACCTTGGTGTTGGGCCGTATGGCTGCCTCGAGACTGTCGAGATCGTTGACGTTGAGTATAGTGAAGTCAACGCCCTGAGTGGAGAGGGTGTGGGTGATGAGGTTGTAGGTGCCACCGTAGAGATTGTCGGCGGCGATGAGGTGGTCGCCCTGCTGGAGCACATTCTGCAAGGCATAGGTGATGGCGGCGGCGCCACTGGCCACTGCCAATCCTGCCACGCCTCCCTCGAGGGCTGCCACGCGCTGCTCAAAGACTGCCTGGGTGGAGTTAGTGAGGCGGCCGTAGATATTGCCGGGGTCGCGCAGACCGAAGCGGTCGGCGGCGTGCTGTGAATTGCGGAAGACGTAACTGGTGGTCTGATAGATGGGCACCGCGCGTGCGTCGGATGCGGGATCAGGAGTCTCCTGCCCTACATGGAGAGCGAGGGTCTCAACGTGAAGGCTTTTCTGTGACATAGGATTTGATATTTTAAGTTTTGAGATTTTTGAAGATTGAAATTTATCCAAGTCCCGGGGTGACACGCGTAGCAGAACTGCGCGGCAAGGATGAGTCTTTAGTTTTCAATGCAAAGGTACGGCGACTTCGGTGGGCGGACAATACCACAAGAGGGGCAAATTGGATACCACACGTGTGGTAGGGAGGCCTAAAAAGTCTGCCGGCAGAGCTCGTATGGAACTCTGCCGGCAATACTATATATATAAATAAGGTATATGGATACTACTCCGTTGCCTTGGGACCTTCACCTATAGGCACCCACTGATCGCGCGGCTCGTCCATCTGGTGAATCTGGCCGTAGATGGTGGTCTTGTTCTTGTAGGTCTCGACGGTGGAGAGCTTGATCTTCTCCCAGAGGTCCTCGTCGGTGAGGTTCTTGTAGTAGTTGTGTACCTCGATGGTGATGCCGTCGTCGCCCTCTGCACGCAGTGCCTTGAGCATCTCGGCGGTCACGCCTGCCACGTCAATGGTGATGCAGTCGGCCTTGTGCTCAATGGTTACCAGGACGGGGTACTTATCGTTGCCCTCATTCCTGTAGTAGTAGGCCTCGTAGGTGCGGATGGCGAAATCGTCCTGATCCATGATATAGGCCTGCTCGATGGGAATGGTGACGCGCACGTTGACGGTGTCGCGGATGTGGATGGTGGTCTTTATCTCGTTCCAGTCGTCGTGATCCTGATGGTGGATGTCAACCTCTACCTCGCCGTCGAGAGTCTTGGTATCGACTACATCCTCGATGTCCTCAATGGTGGGCTCATTGATGATGGACACCTCGGGGGTGATGAAGCAGATGATGTCGTTGATATCGCGGTCGCCATGCTCCTGGTCCTCGAAGCCGATGAAGGTCTTCTCACCGTCGGAGAAGGTGGAGCCGTGGATGCCGCCGTCGTCAAACTTGTCGCAATCGGCACCGTCCTTGAGGTTGAGCTCCTTCCAGGTGTAGAACTGACCGGAGTACTGCCTGTTCTGGTGGATGTATCTGGCGTCGTTCTCTGCACGAACATAGAAGCCGAAGACATAGTCCTTGGGGATACAGAGGGTGTAGCCCTCAGCGTCCTTTGACTTGGTGATCTCTACATAGGTGCCAGGTTTGGGATAGGGGTCGCCCTTCCACTTAACCTGCTCCATATCCCAGAAGTCGAGGGTGTGGAACTCCATGTTCTCATCATAGTAGAAGAGGCCTATCACATCGTCGTAGGCTACTGAGGAGTGGACAGGATAGAAATTAAGAGGTGTGCCGTCGCTGACAAAGACACAGTTGACGGAGAAATTGCGCAGTCCCTCGGGAATCTGCTTATACTGGCCGGTCTTGATGTCGTAGTATTTGTCAATGTTGGCCTGCTTGTAGGGGAAATATTTAGTAAAGAAATTGACATCGGCTCCGGTGAAGGTCTTGGTAGCCTTATAGACGGAGACGTTGGCATCCTGGGCAATATAGTCGCTCTCCTCGACCATGGTGGTCATGGGGATGAACTGGTTGGAGCGAGTGGTGCCCAAAAACACCTCAGTGGTGTTGGGAGCCGGCGGGGTTACGGGTTTGTCGTCGATGTCAACTACAGAGTCACCGGAAGAACAGGCGCTGAGCATTGCCGCGAAGGCAAGCATAGAGAAAAGATTTTTCATCATATCAACGAATAAATATTAAACAATTATACATTTTATCGCAAAGTTAATACTTTCTCCGCAAAATCATACATTTTTTTTTGAAAAAAATTGATATCGGGAGAATTTTTACTCAACGCCTCGCTTTTTTGCTATATAGAGTTACGAGCTTATTGACGATGGCATAAATGGTAATGCCGGCAGAGCTCATTGGAACTCTGCCGGCAATATTATATAAGGTGTATGGATACTACTCCGCTGCCTTGGGACCTTCACCTATGGGCACCCACTGATCACGTGGCTCGTCCTTCTGGTGAATCTGACCGTAGATGGTGGTCTTGTTCTTATAGGTCTTGACGGTGGAGAGCTTAATCTTCTCCCAGAGGTCCTCGTCGGTGAGGTTCTTGTAATAGTTGTGTACCTCGATGGTGATGCCGTCGTCACCCTCTGCACGCAGTGCCTTGAGCATCTCGGCGGTTATGCCAGAAACATCGATGGTGATGCAGTCGGCTTTGTGCTCAATGGTTACCAGGACGGGATACTTATCGTTGCCCTCATTCCTGTAGTAGTAGGCCTCGTAGGTGCGGATAGCAAAGTCATCCATCTCCATGATATAATCCTGATCAATGGGGATGGTGACGCGTACGTTGACGGTATCGCGGATATGAATGGTGGTCTTTATCTCATTCCAATCATTGTGGTCCTGATGGTGGATGTCTACCTCAACCTCGCCGTTGAGCTTCTTAGGCTCAATGATATCCTCGATGTCTTCGGGAGTGGGGTTGTTGATGATGGGCACCTCAGGATTGATGAGGCATATCACGTCGTTGAGATCCTTGTCGCCGTTCTCCTGGTCCTCGAAGCCGATATATGTATTGCCGTCGATGGCATATGTAGAGGCGTGGATGCCGCCATCGGTACGATGGTCGCAGTCGGCTCCATCAGCAAGGTTGAAGGCACGCATGGTGTAGAACAGACCTGAATATTTTCTGTTCTGATGAACATACGCTGCCTCGTTGGGGGAATGAATATAGAAGCCGAACACATAGCCCTCGGGCACATTGAGGATATAACCCTCGGCATCCTCGGTGATGGTGACCTCAGCAAAGACGTTGTAAGGCTTCCAGCCTACCTCCTGCATGTCCCAGAAATCCATGGTATGGAACTCCATGTTCTCGTCAAAATAGAATATGCCGATTACGTCGTCATACTTCACCGATGAGTGGATGGGATAGAATTTGTAGGGCTTACCCTCGCTGACATAGGCGAAATCAATGGAGAAATTCTCCAGGCCCTCCGGCAGATTCTTATACTCGCCGGTATTGACATCGTAATACTTGCCTACATTGTTCTCTCCAAGGGGGAAATACTGGTTGAACGTCTCAGTGGAGGCGCCGGTGTAGGTTTCTGTAGCCTTGTAGATGGACACGTTCTCGTCGCGGGCTACATAATCTTCTTCTCCCACCATGGTGGTCATGGGGATGAACTGGTTGGAGCGAACGGTACCCATGTAAACCTCGGTAGTCTTGGGGGCCGACGGAGTTACAGGGCTGTCATCAATGTCAACTACTGAATCACCGGAAGAACAGGCGGTGAGCATTGCCGCGAAGGCAAGCATTGAGAAAAGTTTTTTCATCATATCAATGAATAAATATTAACAAATATACATTTTGTCGCAAAGTTAACACTTTCTCCGCAAAATCACATGATTTTTTTGAAAAAAATTTGTTGTCATGAAAATTCTTACGAAAAACCGCCCATTTTGCTATATGCTGCTTACTTCTTCAAGGGTTACGAGCTTATTGACGATAGCATAAATGGTAATGCCGGCCGGAGAATGGATCTGCAGCTTGCGGGCTATGTTGCGACGGTGGGTGGTGACTGTGTTGATGGAGAGGCATAGGCGGTCGGCAATCTCCTTATTGGACATGCCCTTAGCAACGCAACTGACTATCTCCTTCTCGCGGGCGGAGAGCTCCTCGCCTACTCTCTTCTGCTCGGTGCAATCCTGCTCAGCAACCTGGGGCCTTGAGGCATGTACACGCTCAAGCCTATGGACGGCGGGGGCAAAGATATTGTCCTCCACGCAGCAGTGGATGGATAGGTCTTCCTCTGCCTGATAGATGGAGATGATGACTGAGTTGAGGCGCTCGTTGTTCTCGGTCTGAGGATAATACTGGATAAAGAGTTTCTTGAGCTCACGCAGCTTGCTATTGATGCTCTCATTGTGGCGCGAAAGCAGATGGCCGCGCTCGGCGGGAAGCTGCGGGCGGCTGCCCTCCACCAGATTGTTGACATAAGTGAAGACGGTTGTCTCCTCATACTCCATGTGCTTGCGCACCTCCTCCACATACTCATCGAAGAACTTGAGCACGAGGAAAGCTA